>NZ_JACIZD010000006.1 GCF_014359565.1 Immundisolibacter sp.
TGGCGTTTGCGGGCGCGGCACAGCCTCAGTGCGTCCTGAGGGAGCCCAAAACCCGAAATACCCGGCTGAAACGCGTACATTTACCCAATCCACATCCGAAAACGGGCCGTTTTTCCCCCAGCTCGGTCACGCGTTGGCGCCGTCATGTCCACGGCGCCGGTTTCGGTGGATTGATCAGCGATTCCCTAACGGCTGCCCTTGGCCGCCTCGCGTAGCAGGCGGATGCCGATGCTGGCGCGGTGCACCTCGGTGGCACCGTCGTAGATGCGAAAGCCGCGAATCTCGCGATAGAAATTGGCCAGCGGCAGGTACTCGCTGATGCCGCGCGCCCCGCACATCTGCACCGCCCGATCAACGATGCGATTGACGGCCTCGGCCACGAACACCTTGGTCATGCTGGTCTCGTGCAGGGCCTGCTGGCCGCGGTCCAGGCACCAGGCGGCCTGCCAGATCATCAGCCGCGAGGCGTGCATCTCGATGGCCGATTCGGCCACCAGGCGCTGCATTTCCTGGTGCTGGGCGAGGCGCTTGCCGAACGACTCGCGCCGGTTGACGTAGTCCATGGCGATGTCGAGCGCGCGTCCGGCGATGCCCAGCCAGCGCATGCAGTGCGTCAGGCGCCCAGGCCCCAGGCGCAGCTGAGCGTAGTCGTAGCCCTTGCCGATCTCGCCCAGCACCGCATCGGCACCGACCCGGCAATCGGCGAAGCGCATCTCGCAGTGGCCGCCGGGGAAGGCGTGGTCGAGCGTTGGCGTGAGCGCGGTGATCTGGTAACCGGGGTTGTCGGCGTCGACCAGGAACAGGGTCGGGCCGTCGTCGGTACGCGCCATGCAGATGGCAAATGCCGCGCCTTGCGCGCCACTGATGAACCACTTGTCGCCGTCGATCACCCAGCCGTCGCCATCGCGCACGGCGCGCGTGAGCAGCATGGCCGGATCGGAACCGGCACCCGGTGCCGGCTCGGTCATGGCAAAGCAGGAGCGTATGTCGCCGCGCGCCAGCGGCGCGTAGTAACGGGCCCGCTGCTGGGCCGTACCGACGGCATGCAGCAGGTGCATGTTGCCCTCGTCCGGCGCCGCGCAGTTGAGCGCCTGCGGTCCGAGCAGGCTGCGCCCGGCGGCCTCGAACACCAGCGCGCTGTCGCGCCAGTCCAGACCCAGGCCGCCGTATTCGACCGGCACGCGCGGCGCGAACACACCGGCCGCGCGCGCCGCCTGTTGCAATTCGGCGCGGACGCTTTCCAGCCGGCCCGGTTCGGCAGCGACATCGGCTTCGCGCGGGATGACGACCGCATCGACGAAGCCTCGGACCTGAGTCACCAGCGCCTCGATCTCGGGGCGCGGGGAGAAATCGAACATCCGCGGGCCTCCTGGGTGTGCCGGCCCGGGATTCTATCCTCGCCCCGTGCCTGCGCCGGAATTTCGACGGTGTGTGTCACGCGCCGCCAGTCGGGCGTCGGAGTTCTGGCACACTGCCGCGTGTTTACATTCCGCCGCGGTCGGGCGGCAAGTCGATGGTAAATCGCGTGTGAGCAAGCAAATACAAGCCTTTGTTATTTTGGCGCCTTGTGTCTTCGGCGGTTGGCATACAAGCTGCTTTGGAAGCCCCCGACGCTGGACGGAATTCCGGCTGGCGAATCAGGGACATAACAGGACATGAAGCTGATCAATATTCTGTCCGATCACTCGCAGACGGCACCGGCGCAGGCGAAGCCGCTCCCCCGCAAACCGGTTGATCTGGCCCGTCACGCGCTCGAGCTGGCCGCGACCCTGTCGCGGCATCTCGATCTGGATGCGCTGATCGATCACTTCTCGCGTCGGCTTGGCGAGGTCTTGCCGTACGACAGCCTCAGTTTCCGGCATGAGCTTGCCGGTCAATGGCATGCCATTGCTCACGGCTCGGGTGGTCGCCATTCCTGCACCTACCAGCTGCAGGTCGAGGAAGTACCGCTGGGCACGCTGCGCATCGCCCGCCGCCAGCGCTTCGAAGAGCCAGAACTGGCGATGCTGGAGCAGTTGATCGGCGTGATCGTCTATCCGCTGCGCAATGCTCTGCTGTACCGGCGTGCCCAGCATGACGCGGCCACAGACCCGTTGACCGGGCTTTCCAACCGGGGCGTTTTCGACGACGCACTGCCCCGCGAGATCAGCCGTGCCCTGCGGTATGGCACCCATTTGACGCTGCTGATGGTCGACGTCGACAACCTGAAGCACATCAATGATCGGGCCGGGCACAGCGCGGGCGACCGGGCTCTGCAACAGGTGGCCGGCATGCTGCGGGCCGGTGTACGCGACTCGGATCAGGTGTTTCGTTACGCCGGCGATGAGTTCGCCGTGTTGTTGGTCGGCGGCGACGCGACTACGGCGCGGGAAGTCGCCGAGCGCCTGCGCAGCCGCGTCGACCAGCTGCCGGCGGATGCCGGCGCCGCCCGCCCGACGCTGAGCATTGGCCTCGCGCCCCTGCGCGACGCGGACAGCGGCCAGACCCTTTTCGAGCGAGCCGACAGGGCGCTGTACGCCGCCAAACAGGCCGGCCGCAACTGCGTGTGCAGCGCCGACTGAGTCGGTTCAGGCAATCCCCAGGAACTGCCGTGCGGTCCGGCAATCCACGCCGATGGCGGCCATGTCCGCGATATTGGCCTGCGCCACGGCGTCCGTCTGGGCGGAACACGCGTCCGTCACCAGCGTGACCGCGTAATCCAGGCACACCGCGTCCAGCACAGTGGCGCGGATGCAGTTCGGGTACTGCGTGCCGCTGACCACGAGTTCATCCACGCCCAGTCTGCGCAGCAGCAGGTCCAGCGGTGTGCCCATGAAGGCGCTGAAGCGCGGCTTGATCAGCACATGTTCGCCCGGCACAGGGGCGAGCTCGTGCACGATCTGCGCGCCCGGTGAGCCCGGCAGCAGGTACTGTGGCCCGCGCAGGAATGCGTCTCGCCGAAACGCCTCGACGTCGCTGCCATCCGCCCGGTAGGCACGGGTGATGTGCAGCACCGGCCAACTTCGCGCGCGAAACGCGTCGAGCAGGCGGCGAATGGTCGGCACCGTGGCGAGCGCCCCCGCCACCGTCACTGGGCTGTCGGGTAGCACGAAATCGTTCTGCATGTCGATGATGAGCAGTGCGCGCATGTCGGACTGGCGGTCAAAGTCCGTCCGGGATCGTCGCCAGCTCGCCGCGCGCGTGCTCGAAGGCGTGCGCCAGCGCCAGCAGCCGCCCCTCGCTGAACGCCGGGCCGATGAAGCTGATGCCCACCGGCGTGCCGTCGTCGGCAAAGCCCGCCGGTACCGTCACGGCCGGGTAGCCGGCCTTGCCGGTCAGCTTGGCGGCCACGCCACCCGGCGTCAGCAGCGCATCGAGCCCGTACTGCCGGCACACGGCGTCGACGCCGAGCTCGCGTGTGAGCGTGATATCCCGTAGGCGGTCGGTGTGGTACGCGGGGTCATCGAGGCCATTGGTGCGCTCGGCGTTCTCCGCCAGTGCCTGACCGTAGGCGAGGCACTGGCCTGGATGCGCGGCATTGAAGGCGATGATGTCGGCCAGCGTGCAGACGGGCGCTGCATCGCCTTGGCTCGCCAAAAAGGCATTCAGGCCGACCTTGAACTCGCGGGCGAACACGCTGGAGCGAAGGCGGGCGACCTCCTGAGCGGTGGGCACATCGGCCGGATCGACGATGATGGCCCCGGCCGCGCGCAACGTGGCGATGGCCTCTTCGATAATTTCCTCGGCCGCTTCCTGACCGGGTCGGCCGAAATAGACCTGTCGAGGCACACCGATACGTGCCCCACGCAGCGCATGCGGATCAAGGAATCGTGCGTAATCGGCTTGGATGTGCGGCGCCGCGCTCAGCGTGAGGCTGTCGCCCAGGTCCACGCCGGCCAGGGCTGACAGCAGCAGTGCCGCGTCCGCGACGCTGCGGGTGAGTGGCCCTGCCGTATCCTGACTCATGGCGAGCGGCACAACGCCAGTGCGACTGACCAGACCAACGGTGGGTTTGAGACCCACCACGCCGGACTGGCTGGCCGGCGTCTGGATGGAGTTCTGCGTCTCGCTGCCAATGGCCGCGGCACACAGCCCGGCTGCCACCGCGCAGGCCGGCCCGACGCTGGAGCCGCCGCCGCGGTCGTAACGCTTGCCGTAAGGATGGCGCACCACGCCACCGGCGGAACTGAACTCGGACGGCATCACGTCGCCCAGATAGTCAGCGAACTCGGTCATGTTGCATTTGCCCAGAATTACCGCGCCCGCCACCCGCAGGCGGCGCACCAGCTCGGCATCCTGACGTGGCCGCAGATCGGCCAGGGCCAGCGAGCCGGCCGTGCAGGCCATGCCGTCGCCGGTGGCGATGTTGTCCTTGAGCAAAACCGGAATACCGTGCAGTGGGCCGCGCACCAGGCCGGCGCGCCGCTCGTCGTCCAGGCTGCGGGCGGTGTCCAGCGCCTGCGGGTTGACCTCCCGCACGGCGTTCAGCGCCGGTCCGGCGTGATTCAGCGCGCCGATGCGGTCCAGGAAGTGCTGTGTCAGTTCACTCGCGCTCAGCCGGCCATCCACCATCGCCCGGCCGAGCTCGGCGATGCCTTGGGTGTGCCACATGGTCATGGCGTCTGGTCGAGGCTCAGTCGGCGACCTTCGCGGGCTGACTGGCGAATGGCGTCGATCACCCGCGCGGCGGCGAGCCCGGCCCCGCCAGGCACCGGCGGCTCGGTGCCGGCTCTCAGAGCCTCGCTGAAAGCGGCTAATTCCAAGTGATAGGGACCGGCGGCGGGCAGTTCGAGCGGGCACTCAGTTAGGCCCTGGTCGCCGCCGGCAAGCAGCCGGCCCCAGGTGCCGATGCCGATGGTGTTCTCGCCCACCACGCAGCCCTGTTCTCCGTAAAAAGCAAGTTCGCTGCGCGGGGCGGTGACGGCGGTAGAGCAGGTCAGCGTGGCCAGCGTACCGCAGGCAAAGTGCAGAACCGCCGAGCAGGTATCTTCGGTTTCGTAGCCATACGCGCCGTTATCCATCTGCGCCTGCACCCGGGACACGGGGCCCAGCAGCCACAGCAGCAAATCGACCAGGTGCGTGCCCAAGTCCGCGGTGGCCCAGCCACCGCCGGCGGTGGACAGGTGACGGCGCCATTCGGACGGTGGAAATGGATAGCGGAAACACGCTTGGACATGCGCGTAGGCAATCCGCCCCAGTTCGCCAGTGGCGATTCGGCGGGCCATTTCCTGATGCACCGGGTTGAAACGCATCTGGTAGCCCACCCCGAGCTTGACGCCCGCATCCTGGCATGCCTGCAGCGCGCGCTGCGCGTCCGCTGCGGTGGGAGCGAGCGGCTTGTCGCACAGCACATGTTTGCCGGCGGCGGCGCAGGCCAGCACGTCAGCCACGTGCCTGTCGTTGGGGGTTGCAATGAATACCGCGTCGAGTTCCGGATCGGCAAGAAACTGCTGCAAATCAGAATAAGGTCGGGCCTCGTAAGGCGCACAAAAACGCGCAGCGCGTTCCGCATCGCGGCTGCAGGCACTGTGCAAGCGCGCGCCCGGCAGCGCAGCCAGCGCAGGAGCGATCGCGTCGCTGCTTATCCAGCCGCAGCCCAGAATACCCCAGCGTACAGGTTTGGTTTGATTCACGGATTCCCCACTACGAAACTACGAATAACGACGTTCGGCGACTGACCCTTCGGGCGGGCATTGTTTCCCGCCGGGAGGGCGCCAAAAGGACTCTTCGTCTCGATATCAGAGGAAGGCTGGCATTACTGACCGCGCGAACAGTTCCTGCGTGCGATACGCCTTCCAGGGTGCGATGTCGCCATAATGGCTGACGATATTGAACTCGTTGAACTTCACCTTGGCATGGAAGTCCTCGAGCTTGCGGGTGATCTGGGCGGGCGTACCGACCCAGACCATTTCGCGCTCCAGGAGTTCCTCGTAGCTGAAATGACGCATGCCCTGCAGCAGATCACTGGCATAAAAGCCATACCCGCTGTTTTTGAGCCGCTCCTTGAGGGCTTCGTCCCCGAGCAGCGAATCGTGCGGACGGATGTTGAATTCGTAGAAATTCAGAATGGCATCGCGCGCTTCACGATGCGCGGTATTCTCGTCATCGGCAAGGAATACGCCGCGTATATAGCCGAAGTCGGGCTGGGTGCCATACTGCACGCAGGCCTTGCGGTAAGTTTCAATACTGGACTCAAATACCTCGAATGGCGCTGGCCCGCCGCAGCAGATACCCCAACCACGCTCGGCCGCCTGCGTGAAAGCCTGGCCGCTGGTGCCGGTCATATAAATTTTTGGATAGGGCCGCTGCAAGGGCTTCGGAACCACGGACACGTTATCCACGTTGTAATAGTTGCCGTGGTAGCTGAAGCGTTCCTCGCTCCACGCCAGGTGCAAAATGTCCAGTGATTCCCGGTAACGCTGCTGACTTTCTTCCATGGGAATGCTGAGCGGCTCGTAGAGCCAGCCATGTCCCCGACCAACGCCAATTTCAAGACGGCCGTCGGTGAGAATGTCTGCTTCTGCTATTTCGCCCGCCAGCACGATTGGGTTGTGCAATGGCAAGGTATGACACAGAGTCCGAAAGCGCAGTTGCCGCGTGCGCTGTGCGGCCGCGCTGAACATTGCCAATGGATTGGCGGAAATGCCAAAGCTCGGAAAACAGTGGTGCTCGATCAAGCTGAATACCGAGTAGCCTAGGCTATCGGCGTGCTCCATCAAACGAAAAACCTCCCAGATCAGATCGGCGTGGGGCTTTTCGGGCGCGGTTTGCATTTCGCAATAAATACCGAAACGTAGGTCGGACATATCGTCTCCCTTGAATTAGCGGTGCTCGGATCAGCACACGATGATTTACATGCGTAATTTGGTCAAAGCCCGGTTCGCGGATTAAGACCCCACGGCTGGTCGAACGGCGTCGCAAGTCGAACATTCAGGCGTACATGATGGAAGTACCAGCGCTCGTCGCGGCGGATGAAGGTGGCATCGTAAGTGCCACCACACCAAACCGAAGTCGGCTCGCTACCGGTGCTGGCCACCGTGGCGGTTTCCCACAGGTACCAGCTGCCCCGCGCGCAGTCGCCATCAAGATCAACGGTTGGTGAGACCATGTAGTGCAGTGTCCACAGAATCTGCTTTTGTGCGGTTTCGGACAGGGCCTTGGCTATCGTCTCGCGGCCTTCGAAACGGCCAAAGCCCTCACATTCCCACACGCCGTCTTCAGCAAACAGGGGTCCCATGATGGTCGGGTCGTTCTTGCGGTCAGCGCCGATGGCGTAGCGACCGATCAGGCCGCGGATGGCCTCCATATCCTGCAGCTGCCGCAGTTGCGCGGCCAAGGCCGCCAGTTGCTGTTCCATGGGCGGCCCCTCATGCACTGGCGTAGATATTGCCGAGGTAGTTGGGCACGGCCCCATGGTCTGCGACGAAGCGTTCCTCCTCGAAACTGTATGGCACCCTGGGGTTGCCACGATATAGCTCTACATGAGGTGCCACTTCGGCCAGCGACAAAGTCAGATAGAGCAGCCGCGCCTGCGGCGGCGGCATGTCCCCCAGCGGGAAGGTATTCAGGTGCGCGATGATGGCTTCCATCTGGCCGACCATGGCGTCGTAAAACGCCTGCAGGTCGGCACTGCTGCTGGCGCGCCTTGCAGCCTCGCGAGCGTTCTGGGTATCGAGCGCCCAGCGCTCCACCCAGCATTCGAGTTCGGAAAAAGCTTCTGGCAGTACGCTTTCGGTCATGAGAATCACTCCTTTGGTTCCGCAAACGCGCGTGTAGGCCTCTAGCCGTTGACGTAATCATCAACGGCCTTGTAGCCGTGGCGAATTAGAATTTCATGGTCCTGCAGATGCATGAATTTTTTGGCGCCGGACTTCAATGCGGCATGCGTGGCTTCCATCGTGGCGGTGTCCTCCAGCCAGGCATTGCGTTGCAACACCTGCCCATACTCGTGGCTGAAGCGTTCGCCGGCGTTTTGCGGGGGACGGAAATACTGGATTCCCTCCCACAGCGTCTTGTCGACCGCGATCGGCTCGAACTGGTGCGTGAAATACAGGCCATCCATGACGTGGACCAGAAAATTTGGAAACAACACGGCCAAGTCGAACGCAAATGTCGGGTCGCGGCGCGGATTGATTCGCGGCGGCAACTCGGTCCGTGCGCCGGGCTTGGCGATGGAAGACGTGCCTAGGCGATGGGCAAGACTAGCGACCGGCGTCGGTTTGGGGCCTTTCTCGGTCATGTATATGGCGCTGCTGCGATGAGGGCCGAACAGCTCGACGTCCCAGATCTTGGCCGCGAAGCCGTCCGGGAACGAGCCAGCGTGAATGGTGGACACGTGATAGGCCTCCGAAAAGGCATCCTGCGCCACCTTCCAGTTACAGTTCAGGACTGTGCGGTAGCTGTAGACAGCGGTCATTTCGCCAAACGGAAAGCCACTGTAGCGTGTGCCGGCCTCGCCCAGAAAATCCTCAAGCGACTGAGGCGGCTGCGGATCAAGGTGGGCGAATACAAAGCCCTCCCAGACCTGCACCGCTACCGGTGTCAAGCCGTTGTCGCAGCGCTTGAAGCTGTCAAAAAACTCTTCCTCCTGCGGCACATCGGTCAACTGACCCTGGGTGTCGTAGGTCCAACCGTGAAAGTGGCAGAAAAAGCTGCGGCTGCGGCCGCGGCCTTCTTCCGCCCATATCACGCGGTTACCACGATGCGAGCAGGTATTGTGAAACCCCCTGATTCGGTTATCGTTTCCACGCACAAGAATGATGGTTGTGTCCCAGATGGGCATCGGCTTGAGCTTCCATGAGCCAGGTCCACTGAATTCCTCTATGCGACCAACCTTTAACCACACACGCTTGAACAACTTTTCTTTCTCGCGATGAAAATATTCATCGGAAATGCAGGGATCAACTGGAACGGGGTCTGTCCCCAAGTTCGGGAAGGTGCGAGCCCAGACATGATCGGCCAATTTATTCATGATAAATCTCCTTCGGTAGGGTCAATAAGACCGATGTGATCGACATTGCGCGGGTCTAGTTCATGCCATCTTTCCCAGCTGCGAATGTAGACAGAATATTTGCACTAAAATTTTCTTCTTTTAAGGTGGGGTCGTTAATTTTATAATTCTGCGAATCAATATAGGTGGCCCTCTCAAACTGAAAATCAATTGCCTGAGTGTGAGTAAAGCCCAATCCCGGATATCCGTCAACGCTTTTAATTGGCGCATAGGATTGCCGCCAAATTCTCCAGAATTGCCCCTTCTTGTCATAAATTTCGGACAGAACGAAAGTTGGAAAGCTCGTTTCCATATAAAGAGTTTTTTTGCCGTACGGGTGCTCGGCGGGAGGAGTTGCTTCGATCACATAAACTTCCCGGGGCTCCCACTCGACGTTGATCGGGTTCCAATAGGGTGGTTGCATGTCGAGCCGATCTTTGAGTTCGTGTGGCAGATTGGGGTCGGGCGCATGCATTACGGCAAGAAGCCAGCGTTTTTCGATCAACTTAAAATCCTTATACCACAATGGCCATGCGTCAATCCCCTGATTGTCATCGTTAAGCAGGTCCATTTGCGGCTGAGGATCCATCCATACGCCACTACCGGACACTCGACGCACTCGCCGAAGGGATTTTACGTACACCCAAACATCGTCTGGGCGCCCATCCGCATATTGCATTTGGAAATTACCTATGCCGGCAACGTCGTACGGCTTGCTAAGGGCTAGTACCAATCGAATGTGCTCCAGCCCGCTGCCCAATTTGGAATCGGTGCCTGTATAACGGCCGCTCATGCGAAAACGATAGTTGCTTCCACGCAAGCTCCTGATTACGCCATCTTTTTTTGCGGTAATGGCGATTGGCGCATCGGCGATCCAGACATCTGGAATGACTGGGTTCGCAAGTCGGTGATTCCAGATCAGTTTATATGCCGCGTTGGGGTCAGTCATGTCCACGGTTGGAAATGGAATGCCGGCCACATGCCCAGTCACGGTTTTCGAAGCAGGGTCAAAGATCGCCTTCCCGGAATTCTGATTGGTTGCTGCTATGTATCTTGGGTCCAGCTCAATAGTTTCATGACGACGCAATGGCATTTTGAGGCCGTGGTTACGAACCCACATCGCCATTTGTCCGGTGAGCAAGTCCTTGATTTTATGGCCTTCAAATGTATCCTCCCAAACGGCGTCAATGTTGCTGGATTCGATAACGAATCCTGGGGGTAACTCTTTGGCATTAGCTGTCGCTGAGCTCATGCCAATCATGGCTAGGGCCAATGAAGTGGTGGTGCGGAGAGACGGCCATATCGTTTTCATGAGATATAAAACTCCAAGTCAGTGAGGTTCGGTGGTTCGCTTTGCGTGTGTGTTGGCTAGAATTGATATGTCACTCTTGCGACCAGCTGGTTGTTGTTGTCAAACGTGCCAAAGGTGTGCGTGCAACCCAGCCCCTTTCCCGAGGGCGATGTCGAGCACGTGTCCTGACTTTTGTAAAATAAATACGTTTCGCCCTTGATGCGCCAATGGTTGCCGGGCTTGTATTCGATTCCGGGGATAACCACCCCTCCACCATAGCTTACGTCATGAATCAAGACCAGTGAAGGCGATAGGGAATCATGGCGAAAATTCATGGAAAATAGCGCCGTTCCTACGATGGAATGCTCTTTCTTTCTGGCGGTGAAATCGGTGATCTGGTCGGATCGGTCGTAGTCGACAATCCAGGTATCAAAGAGCTGTAAAGTGAGCTGCGGGGGACCGCTGGTTTGCGGGCCGATAGAGCGTATGGATCGATCATATCCAAGCATGAGGCGAGCCGTGTCTTTTTCGATCACGCCGCCGGCACCGGCATTGGGCGTGCCGATCAGGCCAAAGTTATAGGGCTTGTTCGGGGTATAGGCTATCTCAGAACGCCAGACTCCGCCCCATATTGGGCCACTCACTGTTCCGCCAAAAATGTCTACATCGGGGAAAATGAATTCCCCTAGTCCGTTTTTAGGGGCGTTTCCGTATGGATTGCCAATGAAATTCAGAACCGCCTCCTGCTGCATTGTGTGATAATAGTTGAGGGAATAGGTCAGGTTGCTGATGTCGCCGACCCAGCGCGCACCGTAGGATGGATCATCCTCGTCGCCTTTTTCATGATGGAAATTGTAGGGAAAGATGCGCAAGGTGTTGGTGCCCTTGTTAGGCTGGCCAGCCCAACGGCCACCGAACAGATCATAGGTGTTTCCCATATCTGAACCACTGTCTAATCCAGGACGTATCACCGCCTGTAGTGAGCCATTCCATTCAAATATGGAGTATTCGAGATTGACTAGCCACAAGGGCTTTCGCCACTCTTCGTTTTCGGCTTGAAACTGGACGATGCTATTGTCGTAACCGTGGATTACGTCCATGGCTTGAAAGAAGTCTGTCTCGCCCCACACCACCTGTTGCTTGCCAAGACGCAGGCGGAGGCGCTCCGTGAGGTTTGCGTCCATGTAAAGCTCACGCAGTTCGTCGGCGTCGTAGTGTTCGAGCAGATCCACTGGCGTACCTTTTGCGTCGGCTGCATCCTCCAGATCATCCAAGTAGCCCGTGTTGGCCTCTCGGGAAAAACGTCCGATTGCTACCCAATTGGTTGGTCCAAGTTGCGTTTGTAACTGCAGCAAGGTGCTGAAGCGGGCCATGCTGAGGTCGCCTTTTCCGTCTACCGGTTTGCCGTCGGCGCCGAGTTCCGGATGGTCTTGCAGGTTCATGGCGAACCATCCGCGCGCATAGCCGGTGAGGTTCAGCTCGACCTCGGGAGAAAGTTCCAGGGTGATTGAATTTGCGGACGAAGACGCGGCAATCATGACTGCGCATATGGCTAGCGGACGAATGGGCGTTGCGGTCGGACCTGGCTTCATTGCTGTTCTCCCTGGAGGTCGATGGGTATGAGTCGCTACGTGGTCAAGGCAGTGTCATGTCACGCGGGGACGAAGGCCGGTTTTGGTCGAGAACTAGTCAGTAACGTGAACGATTGCATGGTGGGATAGGCCGAAGTCAATTCAAAAATGTATTTCATATTGGTTTAAGCATTTGGTGTGCCATGTTGTCGGCCGCCGCGACCGCTGGGCGGTTCGGGTCGCAACGGCCGGGTATGCAGCGCGGAAACTCAAGCGCAGGCTTACTTTTACGGAAATCGTTTTTAATTTTTATCGTTCGTTAATGCGTCGTACGCCTGCAGGGTGAGGAACTCGTGGAAGTATTGGTCGAAGACTAAGTGGTCAAAAATGGTGCGCGCTTGCCTTAGCGCGGTGCGCCCTAGTGGCGAGAGGGTGGGCGCGAGGTCCGCGCATGCGCGGTCGGCTAGTTCGGTGACCGAGGCCAGGGTTATGGGGTTGTGGGTGTCGGTCGAGGCGCCGTGATGAATCCACTGCCACAGCTGGGCGCGGGCGATTTCTGCTGTGGCGGCGTCTTCCATCAGGTTGTTGATGGCCACCGCGCCGGAGCCTTGCAACCAGGCGGTCAGGTACTGCAGCGACACATAGACGTTGTTGTGCACCCCTGCGTCGGTGATGGTGGCGCCGGGTACGTGGACGTCGAGCAGCTGTTGGGCAGTGACGGCAACCTCGGGTCTTTGGCGCCGCAATTGATTGTCTGCAGGCCCGAGCTTCGTCTCGAAGACGTCCAGCGCGACCGGAACCAGATCCGGGTGTGCCACCCAGCTACCGTCAAAGCCGTCGTCGGCCTCGCGCTGTTTGTCCGCTCGCACCGCGGCCAGGGCGCGCTCTGTGACTTGGGCGTCGCGCCGGTTCGGAATGAACGCGGCCATGCCGCCGATGGCGTGAATACCGCGTCGGTGGCACGTTTGAACCAGCAGCTCGGTGTAGGCACGCATGAACGGTACGGTCATCGTGACCTGTGCGCGGTCGGGCAACAGAAAATCGGCGCGGCTGTTGAACTTCTTGATGATGCTGAAGATGTAATCCCAGCGACCCGCGTTCAGGCCCACGATGTGTTCGCGCAGTGCGTAGATGATTTCGTCCATCTCCAGCGCCGCCAGGACGGTCTCGATCAGCACTGTTGCCCGAATGCTGCTTCGGGGCAGCCCGAGCCGGTCTTCGGTGAAGTCGAAAACCTGGTTCCACCAGGCCGCCTCGTGGTTGCTTTCAAGCTTGGGCAGGTAGAAATAGGGCCCGCTGTCCCTGGCCAACAGTTCCTGGGCGTTGTTGAAGCAGTACAGGCCAAAGTCGAACAACGCGCCTGCAACCGGTGAGCCGTCTACGAAGAAATGGCGCTCAGGCAGATGCAGCCCGCGCGGACGCACAACCAGAGTGGCTGTGCTTGGCTTGAGGCGGTATTCGGGCCCGCCTTCCTGCTGGTAGCGGATGGTCCTGCGCACCGCGTCCATGAGGTTTACCTGGCCCTGCAGGCAGTTGTCCCATGTGGGTGCGTTGGCGTCCTCGAGGTCCGCCATGAAGACTTTGGCGCCTGAATTGAGCGCGTTGATCATCATCTTGCGCTCCACCGGCCCGGTGATCTCGATTTTTCGGTTCTGCAAGTCGGCTGGCGCGGGGTTTGCTTGCCACTGTGCCGCCCGCAGGTCCTGCGTCTGCGCTGGGAAGTCCGGCAGGTAGCCTGCGTCGAACTGCTCCTGGCGTCGCGCCCGCACAGCAAGTAGTTCCAGCCGCGAGGCATCGAAACGCCGGTGTAGTTCGGCGACAAACTGCATGGCCGATGGGTTCAGGGCATCGGCATAGGAAGCCTTCCAGTCGCCGCGAAGATCGACGCCTGCCGGTACGGGCGGGATTGTAACTTTGTTCATGTTTGGCCTTTTGGTAGGGGGGCGTGTGTGGGAACTGCGGGGTACGCCCATGTTCATGACACGAGCGAGCTGAACTCTACGTCGCACTGTTTTGTTGTCAATAGGCGAAGTAATATTCCATTTGACGAAAAACTTAGCTTTGGATCGGTACCAAGGCGCGGGCCGATGCGATACTTCACAGCAGCTCGTCCGCGGATGGAGACCGCACGATATGGAAAACAATGGCCATACGGCCGAAATCCAAACCGTTTCAACGCCGTCCCGCGCCGGCCGGCGACGTAGTGCCAGTGCTGCGCAGAGGGGGAGCGTGCGGGCGCTCGAACGGGGCTTGGCTCTGCTCGAGGCCCTGGCGCAGGCACCTCATAACAACCTGAACGACCTGGCGCAGCGGGTGAAGTTGCCGGCCAGTACCGCGTTTCGTCTGCTGGATACGTTGCAGAAGCAGGGGTTCGCCACCCAGTCCGAGCAAACAGGCCAATACCAGCTGGGTGTGCGTGCGTTTGAGGTCGGCAGCGCCTTCGTGCCGCGTCTGCAACTGAATGACGTTGCGCTTCCCGTCATGAAGGCACTGATGCAGGAGGTTGGCGAGACGGTGAACCTGGCCATCCGGGATCAGGCCGACGCGGTCTATATTGCCCAGGTCGAAAGCCAGCAAATGCTGCGCATGTTCACGCGCCTGGGTGCCCGTACACCGGCTTATTGCAGCGGCGTCGGCAAGGTGTTGCTGGCGTGGTTACCGCTGACCAGCGTCCGCAGTTTGCTGGGTGTCGGCCCATGGCCGGCCTTCAGCCCCGGCACTATCACCGCGTTTGACGTCCTGGAGCGCGAACTGATCAAGATTCGGCATCTTGGTTATGGAATGGACAACGAGGAGCGGGAAGTGGGGGTGCGCTGCATAGCGGTGCCGATTACGGACGCCAGCGGCGGCGTGGCTGCCGCACTCAGCCTGTCAGCACCATCGGTGCGTTTTTCGCAGGAACGGGTGCAGCGCACCATTCCGTTGATCGTCGCCGCGGGCCAGAAGATTTCCGAGCAACTTTGTTTGGCTGCCAGGTAACGTGGTTTGGCTGCCAGGTAACGTGGGGTATTTAAAGACTCACTTTCCCGGCTTGCCGGCCGTGGGGTACATGATGAAATATTCAGCGCTCCGCTGAGCGTTACAAGCCCTCGGAAAAGCCCGCCTTTCCGAGGGCGGGCGCCGAGAAATCCAGCAGGGATTTCTCGGCGCTCCCACGACGGATCGGGCGTCGATCAGTCAGCCGGCTGGCAGACGCACCGTGACCCGCGCCCCGCCCAGGCGCGGCGAGTCGTCGATGTCGAGGCTGCCGCCGTAGGCGATGGCGATGTCGCGCACCACGGCAAGGCCGATGCCCTGGCCGGCAACGCGCCGGTCGGCGCGGGCACCGCGCTCCAGGACCGCCTCGCGCAGCGGCGGCGGCACGCCGGGGCCGTCGTCCTCGAGCGTCAGTTCCAGATTGCGCGGGGCAATCCCGTCGTCGCCGGTCGGCTGCACGCTCAGCCACACCTGCCGTTCGCACCACTTGTAGGCGTTGTCGAGCAGGCAGCCGAGCAGTTCGTACAGGTCACCCGCGTCGCCGGCGAACTGTACGCCGTGCGGGTCGTCCAGTTCCGCGGCCACGCCCTTGTCGGCATAGACCTTGTCCAGGCCGGCCATGATGCGGGCGGCTACCTGCGCCACGCCCACTGCGGCGGTGAACGCGGTGCGGCCGGAGGCAGCGGCACGCCGTGCCTGGTAGGCCAGCGAGGCGTCGATGGCGTCGACGGCGTCGGTCAGCAGGCGCTGCTGGGCCGGCGACACATCGGCCGCGGCGTTGCGTAGCACCGCCAGCGGCGTCTTGATGCTGTGGGCCAGGTCCGCCAGCGCGTTTCGCTGGCGCAACAGCTGCGCGCGTTCGTGGCGCAGCAGCGCATTCAGGCCGTCCGTGAGCGGCAACAGTTCGGCCGGATAGCGGCCGGCCAGATCGTCGCGCTCGCCGCGTTCGATGACCCGCAGGTCGTCCGCCACCTGCCGCAGCGGACGCAGGCCCCAGCGCACGATCAGCATCTGCGTCAGCAGCAGCAGGCCGGCGGCGCCGCCCAGCCACAGCATCAGCGTGGTTTCGAACTGGCCGATCTCGGCCGCCAGCTCGTCCAGGCGCGCGGCGGTGGAAAACGTGAACTGCTGCGCTGCGCCGCCCTGCACTTCCCAGCCGACGCCGAAGCTGTACGCCAGCAGCGTCTCGCCGTCGGCGCGTACGCGGGTCCAGGATTCACGTCCCGGCGCGAGGCCGCGCACGAACGGCAGATTCAGTCCCACCGACGAGGGCGAGCGCCACAGCACCTTGCCGTCGCGGGCGCTGACTTCGGCGTAGCGCCCGGAGCCGGGCACTTCGAGCCGGCTTTCGGGCAGATCCTGGGGTAGTTCCAGCGTGCCGCGCCGCAGCTCGGCGGCCGACAGTAGGGCGTAGATGTCGGTTTTCAGCCGGGCCCGCAGGGCGTTTTCGGCACTGTCGCGATAGGCCCGGTCCAGCGCCACCGCGGTGGCGCCCAGGAATACCGCCAGCACCAGCAGCGACGACAGCAGCAGGCGGCGCCGGATCGACCCCATTCAGGCCCGGCGCAGTGCCAGCCGGTAGCCGCGCCCGCGCAGGGTTTCGATCGGGTTCAGGCGCTCGTCCGGATCGAGCTTCTGGCGCAGACGGCGGATGAACACTTCCAGCACGTTGCTGTCGCGGCTGGCGTCGTCCGGGTACAGGTGTTCGGTCAGCTCGGTCTTGGACACCACCTCGCCGGCATGCAGGATCAGGTACTCGAGCACCTGGTATTCGTAGGCGGTCAGGTCGAGCTCGGTGTCGTCGATGTAGGCGCGCCGCTCGCGGGTGTCGAGCCGCAGCGGCGGGCAGGCGATGACGCTGTCGGCCCAGCCGGCGGTGCGTCGGATCAGCGCCCGCAGGCGGGCAATCAGCTCCGCCATCTCGAAGGGCTTGACCAGGTAATCGTCGGCGCCGGCATCCAGGCCGGCCACCTTGTCCTGCCAGTTGTCGCGGGCGGTCAGGATCAGGATCGGGTAGCGGCTGCCGCGCGCACGCAGGCGGCGGATAACGGCCATGCCGTCGCGCCGCGGCAGGCCAAGGTCGATGACCGCCACGTCGTAGGGAAATTCCAGGCCGTAGTACTCGGCCTCCATGCCGTCGCCGGCGCTGTCGACCACGAAGCCGGCCCCGACCAGGCCACCGACCAGTTGCTCGCGCAGCGCGACGTCGTCCTCGACCACCAGGGCACGCATGTCGGTGCTCGCTCAGCGCTGCCGGTCGTCGCGCGGGTCGACATAGCGCTCGCGCACGTAGCCGTCCGGGGTCAGCACGCGCACCCGGTAGCCGCGATCGCCGGTGGGTTCCGACGACAGCACCCGGCCGCGTTCATCGCGGCGCACGGCGTCGGCGGCACGCCGGGCCTCGCTGCCGTGGCGGTTGCGCTGGTCCGGATTGCGGTACCGGTCGTCCCGGCGTTCCCATTGATGGTCGCCGGAGCGTCCGCGGTGGTCATCGTACGAGGTGCCCAGCGGACGCTCCTGGGCCCGCGTGCGCTCGCCGGACCGTGACCGGCTCGAGCCGCGATCGCGGCTGCCGTATTCGCCCCGCCGATCATCGGACTGATAGCTGCCGCGCCGATCGTCGCCACGCTGGTAGCCGCGCCGGTCATCGGAGCCACCCAGTGCCGGACCGGCTAACAGCGGACCGCTGGCCGCCAGCACGAGCAGGCAGGTTGCGAGGCGAAGGCCATGTCGTGTGCGCTTCATGGTGCTGTCCCGCGCCCGGCGCGGGCGCTCAGTAGTCATCCTGTGGCTGCACCGCCACGCGCACGCGGATTCGGTCACCGGGCTCGTAGTCGGTGATGGTCACGTGTTCGCGGCCGGCGTAGGCGTAGGTCACCCGGTAGCCGTCAATGCGCTGCTCGGAAGTGTACTCGCGGCGTACCTCGCAGCGTTCGCGCGAGGTGTAGTAGCCCTCGTCGCTGCGGCGCCGGTTGCTCAGGTCGCGTCCCACCGAAGCGCCCAGCACCGTGCCGGCGGCGGTCGCTATCCCTTCGTGGTGACGCCCGCCAAGCTCGTGCCCCAGCACGCCGCCGACGATGCCGCCCAGGATGACGCCGGTGTGCGAGCGATAACCGGGCCGCTCGACGTACACCTCCTCGTCCCAGCACTCGCGCCGCGGTTGCTCCACGCGCACCGTGCGGTACATGGGTTCGACGTGAACCACCCGGGCGTCCACGTAGTAGTGGTCACGGTCGCCCCGATAGCCGGCCGCGGCATTGCTGGCGCAGCCGGCAGACAGGGGCAGGATCAGGAGCAGTGGTGCCAGTTTCATGTCATATCCTCCACGCACCCGTCGTCTCAGTCGTCGTAACGGCTGTAGTCGACCAGGAACCCGACCAGTCCGCTGTCGTAGTAGCCGACGTGCCCACAGCCGCGATAGTGGCGGTGGTAGTGCGACGGGTAGTAGTGGCGCGGCGGGGCGTAGTAATGACCATACGGACGATAGCCCCAGCCATGCCGATAACCATGCCCGCCGTGGTATCGATCATGGCCCCGCCAGTGGCCGCCACCGCCGTGGTGGCGATACTCGTGGTGCTGGCCGAGGTAACGCTCGCCGGCCTGGGTCGGCGCGGCGAGCAGTAACGCGCCAGCCAGGGCCGACATCAGCAGCAGATTTTTAAGTACCCTTCCGGTAGTCATGGCATATCCCTCCACGGGGATTCGCTGCGGGGCCCATCCCCGCTGCGTGAGGCCACCTTAGGACCCGTTGCCTGAACGCACGCTGAACGCCCGTTTCATCCCCGAAATCCCGGTCGGAGTCTTTGCGCATGATGCTCAAGCGTTTGTTTGTCCTGCTGCCCCTGGCCGTGCTGGCCGCCTGTACCACCTCGCCGCTGGGTCGCAGCCAGCTGCAGTTGTTCTCGGACGCGGACCTGTCGCAGATGGGCCTGGCCGCCTACGACGACATCCGGAAAAAACAGCCCACCGACGCCAATCCGGCAGCCAACGCCTACGTACGCTGCGTGGCCGATGCCATCACCGCGGTGGTGCCGGGCAACGGCCAGTCCTGGCAGGTGACGCTGTTTCGGGACGACTCGGCCAACGCCTTCGCGCTGCCGGGCGGCAAGATCGGCGTCAACAGCGGCCTTCTGAAAGTCGCAACCAACCAGGATCAACTGGCCACGGTGGTCGGCCACGAGGTGGCGCACGTGCTGGCCCGCCATTCCGGCGAGCGGCTGTCGAACCAGGCCGTCGTGGACACCGGCCTGCAGGCGGCGCAGGCCATCAGCGGCAGCATGTCGCCGGCCAAGCAGCAGCTGATGGGCCTGCTCGGCGTCGGCGCGCAGGTCGGCGTGCTGCTGCCGTTCTCGCGCACGCAGGAGAGCGAGGCCGATCTGCTGGGCCTGGACCTGATGGCGCGCGCCGGCTTCGATCCGCGGCAAAGCGTCGCCCTGTGGCAGAACATGGAGCGCGCCAACAGCGGCGGGCCGCCGGTCTTTCTGTCCACCCACCCCTCGTCTGGTGGCCGTATCGAGGCGCTGCAAAACCGTCTGCCGCAGGCGCTGGAGCTGTACCAGCAGGCACGGGCCCAGGGTCGCAAGCCGGCCTGCCGGGCGCCCTGACAACGGGGTACATCGACCGCCGAGAACGGACAACAAACCAGGGAGGAGCAATCCGTTGGACGCAGATTTCATCATCGTGGGCGCGGGTTCGGCCGGCTGCGTGCTGGCCAACCGGCTGACCGCCAGCGGCCGGCACAGCGTGCTGCTGCTGGAGGCCGGCAAGGACGACAACAGCCTGATCGTGCGCATGCCCAAGGGCTTCGGCAAGCTGCTGTTCGACCAGCACCACGTGCGCCGCTTCGACACCGAGCCGGAGCCGGGCAACGGCAACGCGTCCGAATCCTGGCCGCGCGGGCGCATGCTGGGCGGCTCCAGCGCCGTCAACGGCATGTTCTACACCCGCGGCCAGCCGCAGGATTTCGACGACTGGGCGGCGGCCGGCAACCCCGGCTGGGCCTGGGCCGACATCGCGCCCTGCTTCAAGGCCATGGAGGACCACGAACTGGGCGCCGACGAGGTGCGCGGCGCCGGTGGCCCGCTGCACATCAGCAATCACCCGAACCCGCACCCGTTGTGCGACGCCGCCATCGCCGCCGGCAGCCGGCTGGGCCTTACGGTCAAGAACGACCTGAACCGGCCCGAGCAGGAAGGCATCGGCTACGTGCAGTTCACCATCCGCAACGGCCGCCGCGAGGACGCCGCAACGGCCTTCCTGCGCCCGGTCATGAACCGTTCGAACCTGCGCGTGGTGACCGGCTTTCTGGCCGGGCGGGTGCTGTTCGAAGGCACGCGCGCGGTGGGCATCGCCGGCACGCTCAACGGCCAGCCGCAGGAATACCGCTGCGGCAGGGAAGTGATTCTGGCCGGCGGCACGCTGCAATCGCCGCAGCTGCTGCAGCTGTCCGGCATCGGCCCGGCGCAGCAGCTTTCCGACCTGGGCATCCATGTGGTCAGCGACCTGCCGGGCGTAGGCCAGAACCTGCGCGAGCACCGCATGATGATGGTGCAGTTTCGCCTGCGCGAGCCGATCAGCCTGAACGGCCAGTTCGGCGGCTGGCGCCTGGGCCGCAACCTCGTCCGGTACCTGCTCACGCGCAAGGGCCTGATGGCCACCGGCTCGCATGACGTGGTGGCCTTCGTGCGCAGCACGCCGGACCTGACCCGGCCGGACGTGGAGCTGGTCATGGCACCGTTCTCGCTCAAGCCCGGCAGGATGTCGATGGCCTTCGAGCAGGCCCACGGCATGCAGATCTTCGGCTACCAGCTGCGCCCGCAAAGCCAGGGCAGCGTGATGATCAGCAGCCGTGATCCGGCCGCCGCGCCGCGCATCCAGTCCGGCTTCTTTACCGATGCCGGCGACCGCCAGATGAGCGGGCGCATCCTGCGCTACATCCGCAATCTGGCCGCCCAGTCACCGCTGGCCGAGAAACTGGTCGAGGAAACCAGCCCCGGCGCACAGGTGCAGACCGATCAGGACGCGCTGGCCTTCCACAGCGAGTTCGGCGGCCCGGTGGCCCACCCGGCCGGCACCTGCAAGATGGGTTGGGACCCGCTGGCGGTGGTCGACGCGCGCCTGCGCGTGCATGGCGTCACCGGCCTGCGGGTGATCGACTGTTCGATCATGCCGACCCTGGTATCGGCGCACACCAATGCGGCGACGATGGCGATCGCCTGGCGCGGCGCGCAATTGATCGAGGAGGATCTGGCGGCTCGGTGAGCGGCCGGACCGCCGGGCGGCGCCCGGATGTGGGAGGCCCGCCCCGGGCCGAATGCTTGATTCGAGGATTCGCGGCGGGGCGCCGCTCCCACCGCGGCGCCGCTCCCGCAGGGCGCCGACGCTTCCGCGGCGCAATCAGTCCAGGAACAGATCCAGCAGCGGCTCGCGGGCCGGGTCCACGGCGTAGCGGTCAAAGTCGGTCACGCCGGCCTGCGCCAGCACGGCTTCGTCGATGTAGAAATTGCCGCTTACGTCGCGGCTGGGCCGGGTCAGGATCCAGTGCGCGGCGTCGGCCACGATCTCCGGTCGCCGGCAGGCGGCCGGGTCGACGTCCGGCAGCAGGTCGATGGCGGCCGTCGCGATCACCGTGCGCGGCCACAGAGCGTTGACGGCCACGCCGCGCTCGCGAAACTCCTCCGCCAGGCCGAGCATGCACAGGCTCATGCCGTACTTGCTGGTGGTGTAGGCCGGGTGCGGCGCCAGCCAGCGCGGCTCCAGATTCAGCGGCGGCGACAGCACCAGGATGTGCGGGTTCTCGGCCCGCAGCAGGTGCGGCAGGCAGGTACGCGACGCCAGCCAGGTGCCGCGCAGGTTCACGTCCATCATCAGGTCGAAGCGCTTGACCGGCGTGTCCAGCGTGCCGGTCAGGCTGATGGCGGACGCGTTGTTGACCAGGATGTCGATGCCGCCGAAGTGCGCCACGGCCTGCGCCACGGCGGCTTCCACGGCCTCCGCGTTGCGCACGTCCATGACCAGCGGCAGGGCACGCCCGCCGGCGTCCTCGATTTCCTGCGCCGCCGTGTGGATGGTGCCCGGCAGCCTGGGGTGCGGCTGGCTGGTCTTGGCGGCGATGACGATGTTGGCACCGTCCTCGGCGGCGCGCAGCGCGATCGCCTTGCCGATGCCGCGGCTGGCGCCGGTGATGAAAAGCGTTTTTCCGTACAGGCTGTCCATCGGGTTCAACTCGATTCGGTGGCCGGCGCGCGCCGCAGGCGCTGCAGCCACTGGGGTCCAAGCGCCGCCAGCAGGCTGCCGCCGACCACCAGCACCGCGCCGGCAAGCTGATAGCTGCGCATCGGTTCGTGCAGCAGCAGGGTCGACAGGGCGACAGTGTAGACGGGCGTCATGTTCATGAAGGCCATGGCCTCGGACGCGCCGACCGCCTTGACGCCGGCGTTCCACGCCAGCAGGGCGCCGACGCCGACGAACACGGCGATGAAGGCCAGCGCCTGCCACACCCACGGCGTGAACCGTGGCTCGGTGGTGGCGAATTCCCAAAGGCCCCAGGGCGCGACCATCAGCAGCGACAGTGCCGACGTGAGGACGGTCACCGACAGCACCGAGCGGCGGCGCATCACCGCGCGTCCGGCGATCGAGTAGGCGCCCCACAGCACCATAGAGCCGAGCAGCAGCAGATCGCCGCCGTTGAAGTGCAGCCTGGCGAGCCGCTCGAGGCTGCCGGCCGATAGGATCACGCCAATGCCGGCCAGTGACAGCAGCGCCCCGAACCACTGCACCGGGCGCACCACCGCGCGCAGCACCAGATAGGCCAGCGCCAGTGCCACCAGCGGACCTGCGGCATTCATCAGCGCGGCGTTGATGGCGTCCGTGTAGCGCAGGCCCAGGTAGAACACGCCCTGAAAGCCGGCCACGCCGCTGAAGGCCATGAAGCACAGGCGCCAGAAGTCCTCGCGCAGCGGCGGTTCGTCGTCGCGGCGCAGGAAGCGCAGCAGCACCGCCAGCACCACCAGCGACATCGCGCCGCGCAGGCTCACGATCAGCCCAGGCCCGAGGTAGTCGCGCAGTGCCCGGCCGATCACCATGTTGCCGGCCCAGAACACGCAGGCCAGGTTCAGCCACAGGTAGGGCAGGGCGCGGCGCAGCGCGGTCATCGCTTCAGGCCGGCCACAGCCGGGCAGTGCGCTGCGGCTGCGCGATGCGCAGGCGCAGGATGCGCTCGAAGTGGCCCGGATCCTTGACGTGGGTGATTTCGCCGGCGCGCGGGAAATGCAGGTCGTACAGGCGCGACAGCCAGAAGCGCAGCGCCGCCGCGCGCAACATCGCCGGCAGCGCCGCCGCCTCGCCGGCCACCGGCGGGCGACCGCTGACGTAGGCGGCCACGAAGGCGCGCGCCCGGGCGTCGTCGAAGTCGCCGTCCGGCACCACGCACCAGTCGTTCAGGCAGATGGCCAGGTCGTACAGCAGGATGTCGTTGCAGGCGGCGTAGAAGTCGATCACGCCGGACAGGCGCTCGCCCTCGAACAACACGTTGTCGCGAAACAGGTCGGCGTGGATCACCCCGCGGGGCAGGTGCTGGGTGTCGAAGGCCGCCTGGAAGGCGATCTCGGCGTCGATCAGCGCCATGGTGTCGGCCTGCAGCACGCCGCGCAGGGCGTCGGCGGTCACCCGCCACCAGGCCGGGCCGCGTTCGTTGCTGCGGCGCCGGTGCACGTGGCGGCCGATGCGGTGGATGCGCCCCAGGGCCTCGCCGACCGCCGCGCACTGCGCCACCGACGGCTCGTTTACCGCCTTGCCGGGCAGGCGCTCGACCAGCGCCGCCGGCCGCTGCGCCAGGCGGCGCAAATAACTGCCGTCGTCGGCCATGATCGGCCGCGGGCAGGCCAGGCCGTGGTCGGCCAGGGTGACCATCAGCTCCAGGAAATATTCGAGCTCCACCTCGGCATGGCGCTCGAACAGCGTCAGCACGAAGCGCCCGCCGCGCGTGGTGACGAAGTAGTTGGTGTTCTCGATGCCGTCGGCGATGCCCTGCAGGTCCAGCAGCTCACCGACCGCGTAATCGCGCAGGAACGCCGCGACTTCGGCCGCCTCGACCCGGGTGTATACCGACACGCCAGTCCCCGCCGGTCAACCGCCTACCAGCGCAGCAGCACCCAGCGCGGCACCGGGGGCGGGTTCTTGACGTCGTTGATCTGCTGGCTGAACTCGCCCTGGCCGGTCGGATCGACCAGGTAATAGGCGGGGCCGACGGCCGGCTTGACCTTGACCATATACACGCGGCCGTTGATCGAGTACTCCTCGCGCGTGTCCTTGCCGTCGCGCTTGATGGTGACCTCGGGCGAGGGCGCCTCGCCCTCCTGCGGCGCCACCTGCAGCTCGGGCGGCACCTCGCTGCCGGCCGGCGGGGCGTCGTCGCGACGCTCGACCTGCAGCTCCGGCAGGACTTCGCTGCCGGGCGGTGGGCCATCCTCGGCGGCCTGCGCCGCTGCGGCCAGCAGAAGACCGATAAGCAGCATGCGGCGCATGGGTTGAACTCCTGCAAAAAGGCTTGAAATGCTGGCCAAAGCATAGCATCGCCGTGCCGCCCGGCCGGCGTTGCGGCAGGCCGTCAGGGTCCTCGGGTCGCTGCGCTACACTGCCGGCCGGCCCGTCCCTGCGCCGTATGAACTTCCCGGTCAGCATGTCCGAATCACCGCTCGTCGTCCTGGTGGACGGCTCGTCCTACCTGTTTCGCGCCTTCCATGCGCTGCCGCCGCTGACCAACTCCCAGGGCCAGCCGACCGGCGTCACCTACGGCGTGATCAACATGCTGCGCCGGCTCGAGCGCGACTACCCGGACGCCCACATCGCGGTGGTGTTCGACGCCAAGGGGCCGACCTTCCGTCACGAGAGCTTTGCCGACTACAAGGCCAACCGCCCGCCGATGCCGCCCGATCTGGCTGTGCAGATCGGCCCGACACAGGAACTGGTGCGGGCGCTCGGCCTGCCGCTGCTGGTGATCGATGGCGTGGAGGCGGACGACGTGATCGGCACCCTGGCCCGGCGCGCGGCCAGTCGCGGCGAGCAGGTGCTGATCTCGACCGCCGACAAGGACCTGGCGCAGCTGGTGGATGGCCGGGTGCGGCTGGTCAACACCATGAGCAACACCGTGCTCGACGTGGCCGGCGTGCGGGAAAAATTCGGCGTGCCGCCGGAGCTGATTGCCGACTTCCTGGCCCTGACCGGCGACACGGTCGACAACATCCCCGGCGTACCCAAGGTCGGCCCCAAGACCGCTGCCAAATGGCTCACCGACTACGGCTCGCTCGACGGCGTGATCGCCCATGCCGGCGACATCGGCGGCAAGGTGGGCGAGAACCTGCGCGCCACGCTGGGGCAGTTGCCGCTGTACCGGGAGCTGGCCACGGTGCGCTGCGACGTGCCGCTGGACATCGATCCGGACAACCTGAACCGCGGCGCGCCGGACGTGGACACGCTGCGCCGGCTGTTCACGCAGCTCGAGTTCAGATCCTGGCTCAAGGAGCTGGACGGCGGCTCGGTGGGTGGGCAGGCGCTTCCCGCCACGGATAAGACCAAGCCGGAGGCGCCCGCCGTTGCGGCCGCGCAGGTGATCGACCGCGAGGCCTACGAAACCGTGCTCGACGAGACGGCGCTCGAGCGCTGGTGCGAACGCCTGGCGGCGGCCGAGGCGTTCAGTTTCGATCTGGAGACCGACCGCCTGGACGCCATCACGGCGCAGATCGTCGGCCTGTCGTTCGCGGTCGCGCCCGGCGAGGCGGCCTACGTGCCGGTCGGCCACGACTACCCGGGCGCAGCGGATCAGCTTGCCCGGGACGCCGTGCTGGCGCGCTTGAAGCCGCTCTTGGAGGCCGAATCGCCGCGCAAGATCGGCCAGGGCTTCAAGTTCGACTACACGGTGCTGGCCCGCTACGGCATCACCCCGGCCGGACCGGCCTTCGACACCATGCTCGAATCCTACGTGCTGGACAGCACCGCCAGCCGCCACGACATGGACACCCTGTCCGCCAAGCATCTTGGCCACGCCACCATCGCCTTCAAGGACGTGGCCGGCAGCGGCAAGAACCAGCTCAGCTTCAACCAGGTGGACATCGAGACCGCCACCCGCTACGCGGCCGAGGATGCCGACGTCACGCTGCGCCTGCACCGGCACTTCTGGCCGCAGATCGAGGCGGAGCCGGCGCTGCGGCGCGTGTTCGAGCAGATCGAAATGCCGCTGCTGCCGGTGCTCTCGCGCATCGAGCGCCACGGCGTGCTGATCGACGCCGCCCTGCTGCGCGCGCAAAGCGGCGAGCTGGCCGCCGCCATGCAGCGCCTGGAGGCCGAGGCCCACGAGCTGGCCGGGCACCCGTTCAACCTGGGCTCGCCGCTGCAGATTCAGCAGGTGTTGTACGAGGAACAGAAACTGCCGGTGCTGGGCCGCACCCCGACCAAGCAGCCGTCCACCGCCGAGGACGTGCTGCACGAGCTCGCCCTGCACTACCCGCTGCCGCGGGTAATCCTGGAGCACCGCGGTTTGTCCAAGCTGCGCTCCACCTACACCGACAAGCTGCCGCAGCAGGTCAACCCGGCCACCGGCCGCGTGCATACCTCGTATCACCAGGCGGTGGCCTCCACCGGCCGGCTGTCGTCGTCGGATCCGAATCTGCAGAACATCCCGGTGCGCACCGCCGAGGGCCGGCGCATCCGCCAGGCCTTCATCGCGCCGCCCGGCTGCGTGCTGCTGTCGGCCGACTACTCGCAGATCGAGCTGCGCATCATGGCTCACCTGTCGGGCGATGAAGGTCTGGTCAAGGCCTTCGCACAGGGCCTGGACGTGCACCGCGCCACGGCGGGCGAAATCTTCGGCCTGGCGCCGGAGGCGGTCGGCAGCGAGCAACGGCGCGCCGCCAAGGCCATCAACTTCGGCCTCATCTACGGCATGTCGGCGTTCGGGCTGGCACAGCAGCTGGGCATCGACCGCGGCGCCGCGCAGCGCTACGTGGACCAGTACTTCGAACGCTACCCCGGCGTGCGCGCCTACATGGACGCCACCCGCGCCGCGGCGCGCGAGCGCGGCTACGTGGAAACCGTCTACGGCCGGCGCCTGTACCTGCCGGACATCCGCGCCGGCAACAACCAGCGCCGCCAGTACGCCGAGCGCACCGCCATCAACGCGCCCATGCAGGGCACGGCCGCCGACCTGATCAAGCTGGCGATGATCCGCATCGACCGCTGGCTGCACGACAATGGCCAGCCGGCGCGCATGATCATGCAGGTGCACGACGAACTGGTGTTCGAACTGCCGGCCGAGCGCGCCGAGGCGGTGCGGGCGCAGGTCACGGCCCTGATGACCGCCGACAATCCGCTGACCGTGCCGCTGGAAGTGGAAACCGGCGTTGGCCTCAACTGGGACGAAGCCCACTGAGGCGTCCCCGAAACCAGACATTCCCGAATCCTGAAGGAGGAAACCACCCATGATCCCATTCGAGAAACTCACTGCCCCGACCCGCCTCTACATCAACGGCGAGTACCAGGACGCCGCCGGCGGCGCCCGCTTCGACAACATCAACCCGGCCACCGGCCAGTCGCTGGGCGAGGTCGCCAAGGGCGCGGCGGCGGACATCGACCGCGCCGTCAAGGCCGCCCGGGCGGCATTCGAGGCCGATTCCTGGGCCGGCATGGCGGCGGCCGATCGCGAGCGCCTGCTGCACCGCTTCGCCGACCTGATCGAACAGAACACCGACGCCCTGGCGGCGCTGGAGACCTACGACACCGGCAAGCCCTTCGGCGACGCGCGCAAGGTGGACCTGCCGCTGTCGGTGCAGACCTTGCGCTACTACGCCGGCTGGCCGACCAAGCTGCGCGGCGAGACGGTGCCGGTGCGCGGGCCGTTTCACACCTACACGCTGCGCGAGCCGATCGGCGTCATCGGCCAGATCGTGCCGTGGAATTTCCCGCTGTTCATGGCGGTGATGAAGCTGGCCCCGGCCCTGGCCGCCGGCAACACGGTGGTACTCAAGCCGGCCGAGCAGACGCCCCTGACGGCCCTGTACCTGGGCAACCTGATCAACCAGGCGGGCTTTCCGCCCGGCGTGGTGAACATCGTTTCCGGCCTCGGCACCGAGGCCGGCGAGGCGCTGATCACGCACCCGGACGTGGACAAGATCGCGTTCACCGGCAGCACCCGCACCGGCCAGCACATCATGCGCCAGGCCGCCGGCACGCTGAAACGCATCAGCCTGGAACTGGGCGGCAAGTCGCCGCACATCATCTTTGCCGATGCCGACCTCAAATCGGCCATGCGCGCCATCGGCGCGGCCATCTTCTACAACCAGGGCGAGGTGTGCATCGCCGGCTCGCGGCTGTTCGTCGAAAAGCCGCTGTACGAGCAGGCGCTCGAAGCCGCCAGTCAGTCCGCCGCGCGCATGAAGGTGGGCGACCCCTTCGCCGAGGACACGCGCGTCGGCGCGCTGGTGTCCGAACAGCACTGGAAGCGCGTGGACGAGTACGTGAAGCTGGGCGTGTCCGAGGGCGCCACGGTGGTCGCCGGCGGCGGCCCGGCGGATGTCGGCGGGCGCGGCTTTTTCTACCAGCCGACCGTGTTGGCCGGCGTCAGCAACACCATGCGCGTGGCGCAGGAGGAAATCTTCGGCCCGGTGCTGGCGGTGATTCCCTTCGAGGACGAAGCCGAGGTGCTGACCCTGGCCAACGACACCCAGTTCGGCCTGGCGGCGGGCCTGTGGACGCAGAACGTCGGCAAGGCGCACCGCGTGGCGCGGGCGATCAAGGCCGGCACCGTGTACATCAACGCCTACGGCGTGCTCGACGCTGCGGTGCCCTTCGGTGGCTACAAGATGTCCGGCCTGGGCCGCGAGAACGGCGAGGAGGGCATTGCCATGTACACCGAGCTCAAGAGCGTCTGGACCGGCCTGAAGTGAATCTGGGCATTCGCGGCGGGGGCGCCGCTCCCACGGGTACCGGACAGATGTGGGAGGCCCGCCCCCGGGCCGAATGATCTTCACCACCCATCGGCAGGAGACAGCCATGGACATCAACCTCAAGGGCAAGGTCGCCATCGTCACCGGCGGCCGGCAGGGCATCGGCCACTGCATCACGCAGACCTTTCTGGAAGCCGGTGCCAGCGTGCTCACCTGCGCCCGCGACGGCGCCGGGCTGAATGCGCAGATCGAGCAATGGCGCGCCAGCCACGGTGATCGCATCGCGGGCATACAGGCCGACGTGGGCCAGGCCGAGGACATCGACCGCCTGCTGGCGCAGGCCAAGACCCGCTTCGGCGGCGTGGACGTGCTGGTCAACAACGCCGCCACGTCCGAATCCGGCACCCTGGCCAGCCTCAGCGACGACCAGTGGCACAAGGAATTCGACGTCAAGCTGATGGCCATGATCCGCACCGCGCGCGCCGCCGTGCCGCTGATGCTGGCGCGCGGCGGCGGCAGCATCATCAACATCAACGCCATCTTCGCCCGCCAGCCGGACCTGACTTTCTACGCATCCAGCGTGGTGCGCGCCGGCTGCCTGGCCTTCACCAAGCTGCTGGCCAGGGAACATGCCGCGCAGGGCGTGCGCGCCAACGCGATCGGGCTGGGTCTGGTCGAAACCCCGGCCTGGGAGACGTGGCACGACCCGGCGCAGGGCAGCTACGAGGCCTTCCTGAAGTCCAGCGCCGAGTTCTACCGCGTGCCCATGGGCCGCGTCGGGCGCATGCAGGAAGTCGGCAACGTGGCGCTGTTCCTGGCCTCCGACGCCGCCAGCTACGTCACCGGCACGCAGCTGGACGTGGACGGCGGCATGGCGGCGTATCTGTAGGTTACGGTCTGGTCCGTGTCCGGATGGTGGATGACCGGCCGGCGGGCGTGACAAGCGCTGCGCAGGCCGCCTGCTCAACAAGTGCGCCGGGCGGCCGATAATCCAGGCAACCGTGTTCGCCCGAGGTTCGCTGATGGCGCGTGTCGTCCCGCTCGATTCCGCTTCCGAGGCCGCCGCCACGCTGTCGGGCGTGCGCGCGCAGCTGGCCACCGTCTGGCTGGGCGCAGGCGGCGTGCTGGACCTGCTGCTGATCACGGTGCTGGCCGGCGGGCACGTGCTGCTCGAGGACGTGCCCGGCGTCGGCAAGACCACACTGGCCAAGGGCCTGGCGCGGGTGCTCGGGGTGGCCTTCAACCGCGTCCAGTTCACCTCCGACCTGCTGCCGGCCGACGTGCTGGGCGGCAGCGTGTATCACCCCGGCGACGGCCGTTTCGAGTTCGTGGCCGGGCCCATCTTCACCGACCTGCTGCTGGCCGACGAGATCAACCGCGCGCCCACGCGCAGCCAGTCGGCCTTCCTGCAGGCGATGGAAGAAGGGCAGGTGACGGCCGACGGCGTCAGCCACCCGCTGTCGCCGCTGTTCACGGTCATCGCCACCCAGAACCCGATCGACTTCGACAGCACCAACCCGCTGCCGGAGGCTCAGCTGGACCGCTTCCTGATCGCCACGCGCCTGGGTTATCCGGATGCCGCCGCGGAGCGCTCGCTGCTGGGCGAGTACCGCACGGCGCCACCGCTGATGCCGGTGCTCGACCCGGCCGGCCTGCTGCGCTTGCGGGAGCAGACGCGCGAGGTTTATCTGCATCCGGACCTGGCGCACTACATCGTCGCCCTGGCCCGCGCCACGCGCGACGACCCGCGCGTGCGGTTGGGCATTTCGCCGCGCGGCGCCATGCACCTGGCCGAAGCCGCGCGCGCCCGCGCCCTGCTGCACGGCCGCAGCGCCGTGCAGGCCGAGGACGTGCGCGCCCTGATGCACCCGGTGTGGGACCACCGCCTGCTGCCGCGCCAGGGCCGCGAGCACGACCGGCGCATCACCGCCGCGCTGCTGGATGAGCTGACCGCCGGCGTGCCGCTGCCGCGTTGAGTTGGGGGAGCGCAGCGTGGCTGCGCGATTGGCTCGATGCGCGAAACACCATCGCCCGGCGCAGCCGGGCTCCTACACGGGCAATGATCAGCCGCCAATCCGCCGCACGGCAGCCTCCAACTCCGCGCCCGACGCGCCCCAGGCCGGCTGCGGGCCATAACCCACCGCGCCGAGATCCGGGGCCGACACCAGCGCCCCGGCCAGCGCCGCCGCGTCGCCGGTCGCCACCAGCCGGTCCAGAAAATCCCGCAGGCGTCTGCAAATACCGTGGGCCGTGCCGGCCGTGCGACTGGCCACCACCGGCCGGCCGCAGGCCATCGCCTCGTACCGCTTGACGGGGTAGTTGTAATCGCCGAACGCGCCCGGCGTGTTCACCACCGCCGCCACGAACGGCGCCTGGATGGGTAGAATCGCGCCGACAGCCACACCATGCAGTTTGCTGCGCAGTCGCCGGACGATTTTTGGAGCGCGAACATGAAATTCAACGTAACGATCGATCGGGACGAAGATGGCGTTTGGATCGCCGAATGCCCAGCTATTCCAGGCTGCATCAGCCAAGGCGAAACCAAAGACGAAGCGATCCGCAACATTGCAGAGGCCATTGCGCTTTGCCTGGAAGTACGAGCCGAGAAAGGGTTGCCGCTTACCCTTGAGACGCGGCAAATCGAGGTTGCTGCGTAGTGGCGGTGCTGCCCTCGCTGAGCGGCAGCGAAGTCGTTCGAGCTTTCAAAACCCTTGGCTGGAACGTGGCGCGTCAGAGCGGCAGCCACATCATCATGACGAAAGACGGAGAAATGGCGACCCTCTCCGTACCCAACCACAAGGCAGTCGCCATCGGGACACTGAGGGGGCTGATCCGCGCGGCCAATCTTACGGTCGACGAGTTTTCCGCAGCCACCTGATCTGCGGCGCAGCCTGCAAAGGAGCGAGACCCAAGTATGTTGGTCGGATTTCCGCGGTAGGTCGGTAGCCCGTATGCAGCGCAGCGAAATACGGGGAACATTCATTGCCCAACCATTCCGGATTCCGCTGCGCTCCATCCAGGGTACTTTCGCTGACCACCGTATTGACCCGGCAACACCCCGGATTCCGCTGCGCTCCATCCAGGCTGCTTTTGTTGTGGGAGCGGCGCCCCTGTGGGAGCGGCGCCCCCGCCGCGAATCTTCAATTCACCCATTCGGCCCGAGGGCGGGCCTCCCACGCCCACTGCAGAAGCGCGGCTTTGCTGCGCGATGATCGCCCGGCGTAGCCGGGCTCCTAAAAGGGCGATGATCAGCCGCCAACGCATGGCAGTCAGTGGTAGCCCGTATGCAGCGCAGCGGAATACGGGGAACATTCATTGCCCAACCACTCCGGATTCCGCTGCGCTCCATCCAGGCTACTTTTGCTACCGTTGCACCGCGTAGTCCGTCAGAATTCACACATGAATACCCCATGCGTTTGGTTCTTAGCGATCCGTGCCGGCAGCGGTGCGGACGTGTTCACGCAACGTCTGGCCGACGCGCTCAATCAGCACGGAATTCGAACCGAGATCACATGGTTACCGCATCGGGCGGAGTACGCACCGTGGTCGGTTACTGTTCCCTCGCCGCCGTCCTGGGCGAACATGGTTCATGTCAATACCTGGCTGCACACTCGCTTTATTCCGCCGAATCTTCCGGTGTTGGCCACCGTGCATCACATCGTCCATGATCCGATCCTGCGCCCCTACAAGAGCCCGGCGCAGCGGCTCTATCATGCGGCGTGGATCAAGGGGATCGAAGCGGCTGTATTGGATCGCGCGCAAGCTGTGACAGCGGTAAGCGCCTTCACCGCGGGTCAAGTACGCCGTGTGTTTGGTCTGCAAGATGTGCAGGTGATTCACAACTGGGTCGATACCGATCGCTTCCAGCCCGGCCGCGAGCGGGCGCCGCACCGCCCTTTTCGGCTGCTATTCGTTGGCAACTGGAGCCGGCGCAAAGGTGCCGACCTGCTGCCGGCCATCATGGAAAAGCTGGGGCCGGAGTTCGAGCTGTGGAGCACGGCCGGCCTGCGTGGGCGCCGCGCCAGGCGCCGACTGCCGTCGAACATACGCTTTCGGGGGCGTGTGGACGGTACCGAGGAGTTGGTTCGCCTGTACCAGGATGCGGACGCTTTGCTTCTGCCTTCCCGACTCGAGGGATTCGGGCTGGTGGCGCTGGAGGCACAAGCGTGCGGGCTTCCGGTGATCGCGACGGACGGTTCGGCGCTGCCCGAAGTGGTCAAGGACGGAAGCACCGGTCTGCTATGTCCACTTGACGACGTGAGCCGATTTGTGGCGGCCGCTAATCTGATCGCAACGGATGACGAGCTCAGAAATCGCATGCGGCGGTCCGGGCGGCAGCACGTACTCGCTGAGTTTTCCAAGGATCAAGCAGTGCTAAGGTATATTGAAATTTATTCGAGCCTTTTAGCGCCAGTCTCGTAACACGATGCCTATAAAAAAAGACTAACCCATGGGCTGGAGTCTTTATGTCTGACTCAATTTAATGAACGTCAATCCAGATACCTAGACTATTTAGGGATGATGTCCCACTTTTTTGAGTATCTCCGCCATCACAGCCCCGGCTTCATCCCAGCCCGCACTGGTAGGCGAGGGGCGCGGGCCATCGTCTTCAAGTATTCTCAGTAGCCCGCGCTTGATCCCCTCCTTGTCAGGCGTGACATATACGGCATCGGGGCCGCCAGCCTCGCGCAGTTCCGGAATATCGGAAGCGACAACTCGCGTTCCTGAAGCTCGCGCCTCTAGGACCGGAATTCCGAAGCCTTCGTACAATGATGGCATGACGAATGCGGCGGCTGCCTGATAAAGAGCGGCCAAGTCATCGTCCGCCACATAACCGAGCCAACGAACACGATCTGCGTCAGCCGCCGCAAGTTGTCGAGTGACGGGGGCATTCTTCCACCCGGGCTGCCCCACGATCACAAGTCGGTAACCCGCAATTGGATGCGATGTGCATAGCTCCAAGAAAGCAGCTATCAAGGGGCTAAGATTCTTGCGCGGTTCCAATGTTCCGACCGCCAAGAAGTAAGGCGGATGGACCCCGATGCGTTTGAGTCGAGCTTCAATATCTGATCTTTCCTGGTTGGCAAAAGCACCAGAAACCCCTGGCCTAGCGATGCCATTGGCGCGTATTCCAAGATGCGCGGTCAGTCGCGTCGCAGTGCCCCTGGAATTGGTGATCACCGCATCTGCGCGCCGCACGTCGTGATAGAAAAATAAACGATGCGCAAACCGGGTGAACGTCGGCATCGACGCAGGAACGAGTAGATGGTTCAGGTCATGTACCGTCGTCACCGTTCTTAATGTAGCTCCCGACCTGGGTAGAATTGTTCGCGTGGCCCAGAATAGCCCTACGCCATCCGCTGCACACAAGCGATGAACACGGGCTTTTAGCCACCAGTACGAGGGTACCCGGCAAGCCAAAGGATGGCTGTCGACACGTGCTATCCAACGGAGCGACGGCAAGGCGACCGTGATTGGCCTCGGGCTGTAGCAATAGAAGGTCGCGTCTGGCAAACGCGCATCCAACTCACGGCACAGTTCAAGGACATAACGTCCGATTCCAGCCCGTGAGGTAGCCAAGGGCTGGGCGTCAAGGCCTATCTTTAGGGGGGTGTCGCCGATTTCGGAACTTGGCATTGTTTAGCTCTAATCGTGCTCAGCCTGGCTTGTGGGCGATTGCGATTAGTTCTACTCCACAAGTCGGCTTGACCCAAGCAACTGCTTCGTGCATCGCGCCACGCAGCGCAATACCAGGATGTATCGAAGTGACCGATCCGGCGACCGCGCCGTTTTTAATGTTGGTACTGTCTTGCATTACCCCAGCGATACACCAGCCACGAGGTTTGTACTGCGGGGATGCTATTCCGGCGTTCCGAAAAGCGAAATCCAGCGAATCGAGGCTGAAGAGCGTGAGGTGACGAGGTATTTCAAGCATTGGCCAAAACGGACCGAACCGTGCAGCTACGGGTGGAGTCACGTTCGGCGTGCCTATCCAGAGTAGACCACCTGGCCGGACAAGCCGCCAGCACGCACGTAGGAACGCGACCGGGTCATGAACGTGCTCCACGACCTGGTTTGCCGTTACGACGTCGAAGCTTTCTTCGAGAAAGGGGCTGTCTTCGAGCGTTCCAACATACACGTCAAGACCCCGCCCCCGTGCGACACCGGCAGCGGTGGGATCGAAATCCAGTCCATGGACAGTCCATCCGGCGTGCTGCGCGCGCAGAAGAAAATCGCCATTTCCGCATCCCACGTCGAGTAGCCGATTCCGGCCGGGCACAGGGCGCGGCAGGTGTCGCATGTAATGGTCCCATTCCAAGCGCAACGGCGGGGGTAGTAAATACATCAGCAGCCACGCCCAATCGCTGGTGGGCTGGCGCCGTCCGCCATATCTCCGGTTGATGTAGCTGTTGCGTACGATGGCCGCGAAGCGGCTGAGACCACTTCGAGCGAGATCGTTCCTCTCCGACACCCTATGCGTCGGATAACGTGCGTAGGCGCGTACGACACTCTGGAGTGTTGGCCGCGGATCGAGATAGCCGCTGCCGCATCCCTGGCATTTCCAGAGTGTCCAGTGCCCGGGCGCGCACCGTTGGTTGACGTCCGTTAAATTATCGTAGATCAAAGCTCGTGCAGGATTCTCGCAGACTGGGCAGCGACCAAGGCGCTCCAGGTCTTCCGTAGGCCATTCACCGGCGGCGGACAAGCAGACCTCCCTGTACTGCAATAAGGCTGAGTTCGGTTGCGTATGCAGCCGCGATTGCGCCGGTTAGACCCAACGATGGCACCCATGCGGCGGTAGCAACCACGCTGGTGAGGGCGCCCACCGTATACGTCAGTAGGAAGTGCCGTTCGCCACCGCGAGCCGCAAGCGCAAAGGTGAGTAGTGATCGGACGACGAACGCAGCAGGCAGCAGGGCGAATGCTCGGACGAGGCTTTCTATTCCGGCAAAGCTAGGACCGAGAAGGGCCGGTAGCAGCGGTGCGCTTAATGCGAGCAGGCCGCCGCCTGCGATGCTCAATACGAGCGGGCCAGTACCGATGCGAAGCACCGTGTAGAGCGGCCGTTGCGCCCGGTATGCGCGTGGCAGCAAGGTGTCGAGAGCGGCGGTAACGGGCAGCAGGACCACGTCCATCACTCGTTGCGCCGCACTGAACGCACCGACTCCCGCTAGTGTGTCAAGCCGGGCGAGGATGGGTTTATTGGCCTCGGCCTGCACGCGCATGGCCCCCCCGGCAAATGCGAATGGAAAGCCGGCGCGCACCAGTGCTGAAAGGTTATCGCCAGACCACACGGGGCGGCCAAAGGTCATCGCCGCCGCCCAGGTCGCCAGGGCTGTGTAGCCAAGGCTCACCGCGCCGTATAGCACCGCCCATTGCGCGGGATTGGGTACAGTGAGGGTGGTCAGCATCAAGAAAGCTGCCAGCCGAGTCAGAATCAGCCCGGACATAACGGCGCCGAAACCAGCCATCCGCTGATGCGCCTGCCAGGTCCGCGCCATCAGCTCCAGCAGGCTGGCACCGGCGAGGTCCGCCAGAACGATGGCGGCGACTGCGTAGGCTGGCAGAGCGGGCGGGACCAGGAGGCGGCAGGCGACGAAGGCCGCCACGGACAGCGGCACCACGCTGATGGCCCACAGCCGCAGCGCGTCGCCGAGATGGGTCGCCAGATGTTCCGGATTACGGGCGCCGTCGCGCACCAGCAGGGCCTGCCCACCGAGGCCCGCGAGCGGGGCGAAAAGGGTGGCAATCGCCATCACCGCAATCAGCGATCCGTAGCCCTCCGCCCCCAGCGTGCGCGCCACGAGCACGAACAGCGCCATCTGCGCCACGGTGCGCAGCGCCAGCCAGCCGAACAGCACGCCGCTGGCGCGCAGATAGCCACCCGGTCGCCAGGCGCGCAGGCGTGTCAGTGTGGCGGTGGTTGCAGTCAAGGGGAGGGTGTTTCAGCAGTTGTGTTGGATGTCGAGCAGCGACGGCGCGTGATCATGGATAACGTCGCGCGCGGCGCACAGGATAACGACGCGGCCGGGGCGGCGCTTGAGCGTCGGCCGGTGCGACTGGGAATCCTCTGTCACACGAAGCTTTCGTGGGAGGTTCGCCCTTGGGCTGATTGGCCGGAACATTCGCGGCGGGGGCGCCGCTCCCACAAATTGGGAATCCTCTGTCACAAACAGCGAGGCTTTCGTGGGAGGCCCGCCCTCGGGCCGAATGATTGGCCGGAAGATTCGCGGCGGGGCACCGCTTGTATGTTGCGCGTGCCTTTACGGCAGTTAACGCTTCACGGGGGAGGCTGTTCGCTCCTGGAGGCAAGAGGGTTTCTTGACCTCGTCTGTAGAGCGGCTACAGCCGCCTGGCGGCGACGGTTCTACGGCTGGTTGGCCCAGGTGCTCAGATCGCGCAGGAGGGCGTAGTCGTCCTTCGGATCGGTGAACACGGCGTGCAGGCGCGCCTGCGGGTCCAGCACGTAAAGGGTCTCGGAGTGCGTCACCGTGTAGGCGGGGGTGCCGTGATCGGCATGGCCGGTGTGCGCGGCATGTTCGCCTGCCGGCTGCGCGGTGTAGGCATAGCTCACGCCAAGCTCGCGCAGCAGCGGTGCCAGCTCGCCCAGCGGCGCCGTGGCGCCGACGAAGCCCTGCCCGAACTGACCGACGTACTGGGCCAGCCGCTGCGGCGTGTCGCGCATTGGGTCCACCGACACCAGCATGAAGCGCACCTTCGGGCGCAGCGCTTCCGGCAGCCGCCGCTGCACGCCGGCCAGGCGCGCCAGGGTGGTCGGGCACACGTCCGGGCAGTGCGTGAAGCCGAAAAACAGCACCGTCCACCGGCCAGCCAGCGTGGAGGGGGTGATCGGTGCACCCTGGTGGTCGACGAGCGACAGGTTGGCGATTGGCCTTGGCGGGGTAATGACGGTGCCGCCTCCCGGCGCGGCCAGGCCAGGCAATGGCAGCAGCACGAGCGCCGCCAGCAAGGCTCCGAAAGGTGCCGCCAGCGGCCGGCGATATACTCCACATGCCCAGTGCCTGGGCTGGCGCATCCCCATGACCTTCAAATCCCTCACGTTCCACCGCCCGGCGGATGGCGCGGCGGCGCAGTTTAGCAGCGCCCCGCCGCTGTCCCTGTACGTGCATCTGCCCTGGTGCGTGCGCAAGTGCCCGTACTGCGACTTCAATTCCCACGCCGCCGGCGGCGAGTTGCCGCAGGGCGACTACATCGATGCCCTGCTGCGGGATCTGGAAGCCGACCTGCCGCGCGTGTGGGGCCGGCCGGTGATGAGTGTGTTCATCGGCGGCGGCACGCCCAGCCTGTTCGAGCCGCATGTCATTGCCCGGTTGTTGTCGGACCTGCGTGCCCGGCTGCCGCTGCTGCCCGCCGCGGAGATCACGCTGGAGGCCAATCCCGGCACGCTGGACACGGCGCGCCTGGAAGGTTTCAGGCGGGCCGGCGTGAACCGCCTGTCGCTGGGCGTGCAGAGCTTCCACGACCGACAGCTCAAGGCGCTGGGCCGCATTCACGACGGCGCCGCCGCCAGGCGGGCGATCGAGGTGGCGCTGTCGGTCGGTTTCGAGCGGGTGAACATCGATCTCATGTTCGGCTTGCCGGGACAGGACGTGAAGCGGGCGCTGGCCGATCTGGACGCTGCGCTGGCCTACGACACCGGTCACGTGTCCTGGTATCAGCTCACGCTGGAGCCGAACACCGTTTTCCACAGTCACCCGCCGGTGCTGCCGGAGCCGGACCTGATGGAGGCGATCTACGAGGCCGGCCTGGCGCGTCTGGCGGCGGCCGGTTGCCGGCGCTACGAGGTGTCCGCCTACGCCCGGCCGGGACAGGAGTGCCGGCACAACCTCAACTACTGGCAGTTCGGCGATTACCTTGGCATCGGCGCCGGGGCGCACGGCAAGCTGACCCTGCCGGACGGCATCCTGCGCCTGGCCAAGTACCGCCAGCCGCAGACCTATATGACCCGCGCCAGCGCCGGCGATGCGGTGGCTGACCAACGCTTTTTGAGCGCCGACGAGCGGGCCTTCGAGTTTCTGCTGAACGCGCTGCGCCTGTGCGCCGGCTTCAGCTGGACGCAGTTTCGCGAGCGCACCGGCCTGCCGCTGACCACCATCCGCCCGCGTCTCGAGCAGGCCGCGCAGCGCGGTTTGGTGACGCTGGACGGGGCGGGCGCCCGCGCCACCGAGCGCGGCTTCGATCTGCTCGACAGCGTGCTGGAGGAGTTCTTGCCCGCGGCGACGGCCGGCAGCGGCCGCGAATCGTCGGCAAGCGCATGAGCACCGCCATCGCCGAGCTGCTGGGCGCCGGCGGCCCGCTGGCGCAGGCGCTGCCCGGTTTCGCGCCGCGGCAAACCCAGCAGGCGATGGCCGAGGCGGTCGAGCAGGCCATCGCCGAACGCAGCACGCTGCTGGTCGAGGCCGGCACCGGCACCGGCAAGACCTTCGCCTACCTGCTGCCGGCGCTGCAAAGCGGGCGCAAGGTGCTGATCGCCACCGGCACGCGTGCCCTGCAGGACCAGCTGTTCCACCGCGACCTGCCGACGCTGCAACGCGCGCTGGGGCTTTCGGTCCACACCGCGCTGCTCAAGGGGCGCGCCAACTACCTGTGCCATCACCGCCTGGAGCGGGTAGCGGCGGGCGATTTTGGCGGCGATCTGGCGCTGCACCCGGTGCTGGCGGCGGTGCAGGGCTTTGCAGGTCGCTCGCCGGATGGCGATCTGGATGCCCTGGAGGAGCTCTCGCCCCAGTCCAGCCTGCGGCCCTTCGTCACGTCCAACGCCGACAACTGCCTGGGTCAGGACTGTCCGAACATCGGCGACTGCTTCCTGCTCAAGGCCCGCCGGGCGGCGCAGCAGGCGGACCTGGTGGTGGTCAACCATCACCTGTTCTTTGCCGACCTGGCGCTGAAGGAATCCGGCTTCGGCGAGGTATTGCCGGACGCCGACGTGTTCATCTTCGACGAGGCGCACTTGCTGCCGGAGGTGGCCACGATGTTCTTCGGCACCAGCCTGGGGAGTTTCCAGCTGGCCGATCTGGCGCGCGATCTGCTCGCCGAGGCGGCCCAGCTGGGCGACGTGCCGGAGCTGCCGCCGCGTGCGCAGGCACTCTCACAGGCGGCAGCCGGCCTGAACGCGGCGCTGGGCGATCCGCCGCGCCGCGAGCCCTGGCCGCTGCGGCCGATCGCCGTGTTTACCGAGGCGCTGGGGGCCGTGCGCCAGGCGCTGGCCGATCTGTCGTCCTCCTTGGAGGCGCTTTCCGGGCGCAGCAGCGGCCTGGACAACTGCCAGGAACGGGTGGCCCTGCTGGCGGCGCGTCTGGCGCCGTTTCTGGCCGACGCGCAGGCCGACCAGGTGCGCTGGATCGACGTGCGCCAGCGCTCCTGCACCCTGCACGCCAGTCCGGTGGACGTGGCGCCGCTGCTGAACGAGCGCTTCCCGCGCCATGCCCGGGCCTGCGTGTTCACCTCCGGCACGCTGGCGGTGGCGGGGCAGTTCGATCATTTCGTGCAGCGGCTGGGGCTTGCCGATGCGCGCACGCTGGCCCTGCCGGGCAGTTTCGATTACCAGACGCGGGCGCTGCTTTATCTGCCAGGCGACCTGCCGGAGCCGTCCGACCCCGGCTACACGGACGCCCTGGTGGCGGCGGCGCTGCCGGTGCTGCGCGCCAGCCGCGGGCGGGCCTTCATGCTGTTCACCAGTCACAGCGCGCTGCGGCGGGCGGCCACGCGCCTGCGCAGCTGCGAGGAATTCACGCTGCTGGTGCAGGGCGAGAGACCCAACAGCGAGCTGCTGAGCCAGTTCCGGCGCGCCCCGGCGCCGGTGTTGCTGGGCACCGGCAGCTTCTGGCAGGGCGTGGACGTGCGCGGCGAGGCGCTGTCCTGCGTCATCGTCGACAAGCTGCCGTTCGCCTCGCCGGGCGAGCCCATCGTTGCCGGGCGCATCGCCTACCTGCGCCGCGAGGGCGGCGATCCGTTCAACGACTACCAGCTGCCGCAGGCGGTGATCACCCTGAAGCAGGGTCTCGGGCGCCTGATCCGCGACGCGCACGACCGCGGCGTGCTGATGGTCGGCGATCGCCGTTTGCGCGCCAAGGGCTACGGCCGGGTGTTCCTCAAAAGCCTGCCGCAGATGCCCATCACCCAGGAACTGGCCGACGTGCAGCGCTTTTTCGACGAGCCGGCGTTCGAGCCGGCCGCGCCATGAACCTGCTGGCGCTGGAAACCGCCACCGACTGCTGCTCGGTGGCGCTGCTCACCCACGCCGGCGTGCTGGAGGACCACCGCCTGGCGCCGCGCCAGCACGCGGCGCTGATCCTGCCGATGATCGAGGATTTGCTGGCGCAGGCCGGCCTGACGCGTCAGGCGCTGGACGTGATCGCGTTTGGCCGCGGGCCGGGCGCCTTCACGGGACTGCGTATCGCCGCCGGCGTGGCGCAGGGCCTGGCGCTGGGCCTCGACCGGCCGGTGGTGCCCGTGTCCACGCTGGCGGCCCTGGCGCAGGCGAGCGGGGCGGACCGGACATTCGCCGCGCTCGATGCGCGTCTGGGCGAGGTCTATTTCGGTTACTACACGCGCGGCGCGGACGGTCTGGTGGTGGCGGATGCTGCCGATGGCCTGGCACCGCCGGAGGCGATTGCGCTGCCGGCCGATCCGGCATGGCGCGGCGCGGGCGTCGGGCCGGGCTGGGGTGCGTACGGCGAGGTACTCGGCGCCCGGCTGGGCCACTGCATCGACGCGGTGGATGCCGATGTGCAGCCGCGCGCCGGTGGTCTGGCCCGGTTGGCAGCGGCCGCGTACGCGCGTGGCGAGGCGGTATCCGCCGAGCGGGCGCTGCCGGTGTATCTGCGCGACCGGGTGACGCACGGCAGCTGACCGGCGGGCGATCCGGACGGCTTTGCTCTATCCTTGCCGGCCTTTTTCTGCACCTGTTTCTGGCAAATGGCTCAATACGTTTTCACCATGAACCGCGTCGGCAAGGTCGTGCCGCCGAAGCGGGAGATTCTCAAGGACATCTCACTGTCGTTCTTCCCGGGCGCCAAGATCGGCGTGCTGGGCCTGAACGGCTCCGGCAAGTCGACGCTGCTGCGCATCATGGCCGGCGTGGATACCGAGATCGAGGGCGAGGCGGTGCCGATGCCCGGCATCCGCATCGGCTATCTGCCGCAGGAGCCGCAGCTGGACGCCACGCAGACCGTGCGCCAGGCGGTGGAGGAGGGCATCGGCGGCGTGCTGGCGGCGCAAAAGCGTCTGGAGGAGGTCTACGCCGCCTACGGCGACCCGGATGCCGACTTCGACAAGCTGGCCGAGGAACAGGCGCGCCTGGAAGCCGAGATCGCCGCCGCCGATGGCGACAGTGCCGGTGTGCAGCTGGAAGTGGCCGCCGATGCGCTGCGTCTGCCGCCATGGGAGGCGCAGATCGGCAAGCTGTCCGGTGGCGAGAAGCGGCGCGTGGCGCTGTGCCGGCTGCTGCTGTCCAAGCCCGACATGCTGCTGCTGGACGAGCCGACCAATCACCTGGATGCGGAGTCCGTGGACTGGCTGGAGCAGTTCCTGCACCGCTTCCCGGGCACCGTGGTGGCGGTGACGCATGATCGGTATTTCCTGGACAACGTGGCCGAGTGGATCCTGGAACTGGATCGCGGGCGCGGCATTCCCTTCAAGGGCAACTACAGCGACTGGCTGGAGCAGAAAAGCCAGCGCCTGAAGCAGGAAGAATCCAGCGAATCGGCCCGCCAGAAGGCGATGGCGCAGGAACTCGAATGGGTGCGCCAGAACCCCAAGGGCCGCCAGGCCAAGAGCAAGGCGCGCCTGAACCGCTTCGAGGAGCTGTCCAGCCACGACTACCAGAAGCGCAACGAAACCAAGGAAATCTTCATCCCGGTCGCCGAGCGCCTGGGCAACGAGGTGATCGAGTTCGAGCACGTCAGGAAGGGCTACGGCGACCGCCTGCTGATCGACGACCTGAGCTTCAAGATTCCGCCGGGCGCGATCGTGGGCATCATCGGTCCCAACGGCGCCGGCAAGTCGACGCTGTTCCGGATGCTGACCGGCAAAGAGCAGCCGGACGGCGGCAGCATCAAGATCGGCCAGTCGGTGCAGATCGCCCTGGTCGACCAGAGCCGCGACGAACTGGCCAACGACAAGACGGCCTGGGAAGACATCTCCGGCGGCGCCGACATCATCACCGTCGGCAAGTTCGAGATGCCGTCGCGGGCGTATCTGGGCCGCTTCAACTTCAAGGGCGCGGATCAGCAAAAGCGGGTCGGCAGCCTGTCCGGCGGCGAGCGCGGGCGCCTGCACCTGGCCAAGACGTTGCTCAAGGGCGGCAACGTGCTGCTGTTGGACGAGCCGTCGAATGACCTCGACGTCGAGACCCTGCGCGCGCTGGAAGAGGCGCTGCTGGAGTTCGCCGGCTCCGCGCTGGTGATCAGCCACGACCGCTGGTTCCTGGACCGCATCGCCACCCACATCCTGGCCGCCGAGGGCGACTCGCAGTGGACCTTCTTCGCCGGCAACTACCAGGAATACGAGGCCGACAAGCGGCGTCGCCTGGGCGACGAAGCCGCCCGGCCGCATCGCATCCGCTTCAAGGCGCTGCGCTGACGCCGCATGGTTTCCGCAGCTAAGTTCTTGTCCGTCGACCCCTGTCGCTTGCGCTGCGGGAACCTGGCCTTCGCGGTTAGCGGGCTCATTCGGCCCGGGGCGGGCCTCCCACGAGTAGTGGGAGCGGCGCCCCCGCCGCGAACGGTGCCGGATGAGTCCAGCCGACGTCCTTAGATCTTCCGACACGAGCAATCCAATGAGCGACCGTTACCAGAACGCCACCGTCCTGAAACAGGCCAATGTCTACTTCGACGGTCAGTGTGTCAGCCATACCGTGTTGCTGGCCGACGGCACGCGCAAGAGCCTGGGCGTGATCTTCCCGTCCACGCTCACCTTCAGCACCGGCGCGCCGGAGCGGATGGAAATCCTCGCCGGCCGCTGCCGGGTGCGCCCGGCCGGTTCAGGCGACTGGCTTGAGTACGGCGCCGGCCAGGCCTTCGACGTGCCCGGCGACAGCAGTTTCGACATCCAGACGCTGGAGCGCATCGACTACGTCTGCCACTTCGGATAAGCGCCGGTCCGGCCTTCAGTAAAAGACTGCGATCAGGTACACGCCCAGCAACAGGCGGTAGACCACGAACGGCGTCATGCCGCGGCTCTGCAGCAAACGCATCAGGAAGGCGATGGCGAGGTACCCGCTGACGGCTGCCGCCGCGGCCGCAAGGAGTGCCTTGTCGAGTTCGGACGGCGCGCCGGCCTGCACCAGCTTGAGGATTTCGTAGCCGCCGGCCAGCGCGGTGATCGGGATCGACAGCAGGAACGAGAACCGCGCCGCCCCGGCGCGCGTGAGCCCGGCCAGCAGGCCGGCCGTCATGGTCACCCCGGAACGCGAGGTGCCGGGCACCAGCGCCAGCACCTGCGCGCAGGCGATCAACGCGGCATCGCGCCAGCGGAAGGTGTACTCGTCGCGCCCCTGCTTGCCGATGCGGTCGGCCAGCAGCAGCAGCAGGCCGTAGCCGATGGTGGTGGCGGCAATGACTTTCGGGCTGCGCAGCGGGCCTTCGATGAGGTCGTGCAGCAGCAGGCCGGCGATCGCCGCCGGCAGTGTGCCGAGCAGCACCGCCCAGGCCAGACGGCCGTTCGGGGTCAGGCCCTGGCCACGCAGGCTGGCGCCAAAATCCCGTGTCAGCGGCCACAGGTTCTTGCGGAAATACCACAGCACGGCGGTCAGTGTGCCGACGTGCATGGCGCCGTCGAAGGCCAGGCCCTGGTCCGGCCAGCCCAGCAGCTGCGGCACCAGGATCAGGTGCGCCGAGCTGGAAATCGGCAGGAATTCGGTGATGCCCTGCACCACGGCCAGCACGATCACTTGCAGCAGGCTCGGTTCGGCGGGCGGCATGAAGCGTCCTTGGAAAGTTCAGGGGCGGGACAGGCGCACGGACGGTGCCGCGGCGTGATGCCGCGGCCGGCGCCAGGATGGGTCTTACTCGACGGTGATGCTGATCGGCGCCGACATCACCGGCGGGTCGTGCGGGATGTGCGCGAAGTCGCCCAGCAGCAGTTGCAGCGTATGTTTGCCAGGCGGCAGCGTGATGACGGTCTCGGTCTGACCGGCGCCGAAGTGCCTGTGGTGATCGTCGTTGGGCACCGGCTGGTCGAGCGGCGGCAGCGGGGCATCGATCAGCAGGTGATGGTGGCCGGTGGCGTCCTTCTGCATGCCGGCCGGGGCCACGCCCATGCCCTTCAGGCCGAAGCGCACGGTTACCGGACTGTTCACCGTTTCGCCATCCTTGGGCGAGATGAAATAGACCTCGGCGCCCGGCGGCGCGGGCGTGGCGGCCAGTGTCAGCAGCGGACTGAGCAGCAGCGGCAGTGCCAGGTTTCGCAGCGCGGTTTTCATGGGCGATCTCCATGGAGTGATGGGGCAGCCGGATGGCCGAGGTCAGTCTTGCGCTCGAACCGATACAGCGCAACCTCGCCCAGCAGGTTGGGCAGCAGGCGCGCGCCCAGTGACCGGCGGTGCTGATGATTGACCACCGTGCGCTGCAGGATGCGGATGCCCAGCGTGGCGCACAGGGACTCGAAGTCGCGGATGGTGCACAGGTGGATGTTGTCGGTCTCGTACCAGGTCTCCGGCAGCGCCGACGAGACCGGCATGTGGCCGCCGAAGGCCAGTTGCAGGCGGCAGTTCAGGTGCCCGAAGTTCGGAAAGGCGACGATGCCCTCGCGCCCGACGCGCAGCATCTCGGCCAGCAGCCGGGCCGGAAAGTACACCGCCTGCAGGGTCAGGCTCATGATCACGTAGTCAAAGGAGGCGGTGTCGAAATCGGCCAGGCCGGCGTCGAGGTCGCCCTGGATCACGTTCACGCCGCGCTCGATGCAGCGCACCACGCGGTCGATTTCAAGCTCGATGCCGTAGCCGGTCACCGCCCGTTCGGCGCGCAAATGTGCCAGCAGGCCGCCGTCGCCGCAGCCCAGATCGAGCACCCGGCTGCCGGGCCGGATCCACTGCGCGATCAGGGCGTGGTCGCCGCGCAGGTGCCTGGTTTCATGCCGCTGGTCGGTGGCGCGGCGCTGCAGGTGCGGCTGGCCGACGGTGTCGTGGCGCCGGTCCGTGGGGGCTGTCATGCGGCCACCTCAAGTTCGGCATGGATGCGGTTCAGGAACGCCCGCAGTACGGCGAAGTAGTGGTCGTTGGGCAGCAGGAAGGCATCGTGGCCGTCCGGCGAGTCGATGGCGGCGTAGCTGACGGCGCTGCCGCCGGTGTGCAGGGCCTTGACGATCTCGCGTGAGCGTTCCGGCGCGAAGCGCCAGTCGCTGGAGAAGGCCACCACCAGAAAGCGCGCCTGCGCCCGCGCCAGGGCGCGGGCCAGATCCCCGTCGTACTCGGCTGCCGGGTCGAAGTAATCCAGCGCCTTGGTCATCAAAAGATAGGTGTTGGCGTCGAAGCGGTCCACGAAGGTCTCGCCCTGATGGCGCAGGTAGGACTCGATCTGGAACTCGACGTCGAAGCCGAAGTTCAGCTTGCCCTCGCGCAGCTCGCGACCGAATTTCTGCCGCATCAGGCCGTCCGACAGGTACGTGATGTGCCCGAGCATGCGCGCCAGCATCAAGCCGCGACGCGGCACCACGCCCTGTTCGGCATAGCGGCCCTCGTGGAAATCCGGGTCGGACATGATGGCCTTGCGCGCCACCTCGTTGAAGGCGATGTTCTGCGCCGACAGGCGCGGCGCGGCGGCAATCAACAGCGCACTGCGTACCCGGCCCGGGAACTCGATGGTCCACTGCAGGGCCTGCATGCCGCCCAGGCTGCCGCCGGCCACGGCGGCGAAGCGTTCGATGCCCAGGTGATCGGCCAGCAGGGCCTGGCTGCGCACCCAGTCGCGCACGGTGACGATGGGGAAGTCCGGCCCCCACAGGCGGCCAGTGGCCGGGTTGATGCTGTTCGGGCCGGTCGAGCCGGCGCAACCACCCAGGTTGTTGCAGGCCACCACGAAGAACTTGTCGGTGTCGATCGGCTTGCCGGGGCCGATGCAGTTGTCCCACCAGCCGGGGCGCTTGTCCTGCGCGCCGTGCCAGCCGGCGGCATGATGATCGCCCGACAGCGCATGACAGACCAGGATGGCGTTGCTGCGGGCGGCGTTCAGGCTGCCGTAGGTCTCGTACTTCAGATCGAAGCCGGGCAGCTCGCGGCCACAGTCGAGCGCCAGCGGCTGCTCGTGGCGGAAGCTGCGCGGCTCGACCAGCCCCACCGAATCCGGGCTCAGCGGGCCCACGATGTCGGCCAAGTGCTCAGCCGCCGCCACGCAGGCGCGCGGCACTGCGCAGACGCAGTGCGTTCAGGCGGATGAAGCCGGTGGCGTCGGCCTGGTTGTAGGCGCCGGCGTCGTCCTCGAAGGTGGCGATGGCCGGGTCGAACAGCGAGTCCGGGCTCTTGCGTCCGGCCACCAGCACGTTGCCCTTGTAGAGCTTGATCCGCACGGTGCCGTTGACGCGCTGCTGGCTGTCGTCGATCAGGCCCTGCAGCAGCTGCCGCTCCGGGCTCCACCAGTAGCCGTTGTAGACCAGGCTGGCGTAGCGGGGCATCAGGTCGTCCTTCAGGTGCGCCGCCTCGCGGTCGAGCGTCAGCGACTCGATGGCGCGGTGCGCGCGCAGCATGATGGTGCCGGCCGGGGTTTCGTAGCAGCCGCGGGATTTCATGCCCACGTAGCGGTTCTCGACGATGTCCACGCGGCCAACGCCGTGGCGGCCGCCGATTTCGTTCAGGCGGCGCATTACCTGGGCAGGGGTCAGCATCTCGCCATCGACCGCCACGATGTCACCGTGGCGGTATTCGAGCTCCACGTACTGCGGCGCATCCGGCGCCTGCTGCACGTCCACCGTCCAGCGCCACATGGCGTCCTCGGGTTCCTGCCAGGGGTCCTCGAGCACGCCGCCTTCGTACGAGATGTGTAGCAGGTTGGCGTCCATGGAGTAGGGCGCCTGGGTGCCGGCGCGCTTGAACTCGACCGGAATCCGGTGCTGCTGCGCGTAGGCCAGCAGCTTCTCGCGCGAGGTCAGATCCCATTCCCGCCACGGCGCGATCACGCGCACGTCCGGCATCAGCGCGTAGGCGCCCAGCTCGAAGCGCACCTGGTCGTTGCCCTTGCCGGTGGCGCCGTGGGCGATGGCGTCGGCGCCGGTCTCGCGGGCGATCTCGACCAGCCGCTTGGCGATCAGCGGCCGGGCGATCGAGGTGCCCAGCAGGTATTCGCCCTCGTACAGCGCGTTGGCGCGGAACATCGGGAACACGAAGTCGCGCGCGAATTCCTCGGTCAGGTCATCCACGTACATGGCGCTGGCGCCCATCAGCTGCGCCTTGTGGCGAGCCGGCTCAAGTTCCGCGTCGCCCTGGCCGATATCGGCTGTGAAGGTGACCACCTCGCAGTGGTAAGTTTCCTGTAGCCATTTCAGGATGATGGATGTATCGAGCCCGCCCGAGTAGGCGAGCACCACGCGTTTGACGTCGGTCATGAAGGAGTTTGCTCCGCTGGGCGGCATCGAGGGGCGCCTATTCTAGGCCAAGCCGATCCGGCGGCAGCGCGTGCCCCGGTCCGGTACGGGATGCTGCCGTCGCGGCAGACAGACACACAAACGGAGGGCTGCCATGCCCGAGCAGCTGGACAACGGGGGGCAGGAGCGTCGCCGCCTGGCGCGAACAGGCGCGAGCCTGCGCACCATCGCGTCGGTTGTGGTGTTGCTGGTGGCGCTGCCGATCGTGGCCCTGCTGTGGTGGTCGGCCGAGGAACTGCAAGTGGCGGCGCGCCAGGACACGGTTGCGCATGCCCAGGCGATGGCCGACGGCGTGGCCCGGCGGCATGCCCAGCTGGTGGCCGAGGTGCGCTCGATGTTGACGGTAACGGCGCAGCTGCCGCGCCTGGTCGACGAGCCGGCTTACTGCACTGCCCTGATGCAGCGCTTGCTGGCCAGCGACCAGGCGTTCGCCAACCTTGGCGTCATCGCCACTGACGGGCGGGTACTGTGTTCAGCCCTGCCGTTTCGCGATGGCCTGAACCTTAGCGATCGCAGCTATTTCCGGCGGGCACTCGAAACCCGCAGCTTCGCGGCCGGGACATATCAGACCGGACGCATCACCGGCGTGCCGGGCATCAATTTCGGTTTCCCGGTTACCGGCGCCGACGGCGAGGTGGTGGGGGTGGTTTTCGCCGCCATCGGCAGCCAGTGGCTGGCTGAGCTGACCGATCCGGCCGCACTGCCGGGCGGGGCCACGCTGGCCTTGCTGGACCATGAGCTGCACGAGCTGCTGCGCCATCCGGCACAGGCGCCGGATGGCCTGGTCATGCCGGTGCCGCAGGCGGCGCTGGCAGCGCTGATCCAGCGCCAGCCGCTGGGCGGCAGTATCCCCATGCAGGCGGCCGGTGCGGCCGATCCGTCACGTCATTACACCTACCTGCGCCTGGGCGGGGACGTGGTTTACGACGCGCCCTACCTGGTGCTTGGCTGGCCGCAGGATGCGCTCGCGACATCGCTCACGGCCATTGCGCGCAGGCAGCCGCTGGTGGTGTTCGGGGCCCTGTTGCTGCTGGCTGCGCTGTTCTGGCTGCTGGTCAATGCGGTGGTGATGGAGCCGGTCCGCCAGCTGGCCGCTGCCGCGTCGCGTCTGGCCAGAGGCGAGCAGGGCGTGCGCCTGCCGGCCGGTGGCAGGGTCGCCGAACTGTTTGCCATGAGCAGCGCCTTCAACCACATGGCCGACCGCATCGACGGCGCCATGCGGGCGTATGCGGTCCTGAGCAGCGGTAACCGCATCCTGCTGCGAGAGCAGGACGAGCGGTCGTTGTTGGAGGCGATGTGCAGGGTAGGGGTCGAGGTGGGCGGCTATCGTTGCGCCGGGGTGGTCTATGTCACCGAAACCGGTATCGAGACGATGGCCCGGGCGGGCGACGACGGTGGCTTTGCCGCTTACCTGCAGGCGCACTGGGACACCGCACTGGCCCACCAGACACCGACCGCGCGGGCCATCGCCAGCGGTGAGGCGGTGGTCATGAAGGACGCCACGGCGACGCCCGCGACACACGAGTTGTTCCAGGCGGCCGCCGGCCGTGGCCTGCGGTCCGGACTCGTGCTGCCGCTGCGGGTGGACGGCAGCGTCATCGGTGCTCTGACCCTTCATTCCGCCGAGGCGGATGCATTCGACGCGCGCGAAGTGGCGCTGCTGTCCGAAATGGCTGACGATCTATCGTTTGGCATCGCCACCGCCCGCCTGCGCGAGCGCGGGCGGGCGGCGGAGGTAAGGCTGCGTCACCTGGCCTATTTCGACGCGGTGACTGGCCTTCCCAACCAGGCCAGTTTTGTCGAGCACACGACCGGTGTAGCCGCCGGCAGCCCCGGTTCCCTTGCCGTGCTGGTGGTGCAGGTCCAGAACTACTGGGAAATAGCGGCCACGCTCGGACAGGCCAGCGGCGATGAGTTCCTGAACGACGTCGCCCGACGGCTGGAGGCACTGTCGCCGACGCTGCTGGCGCGTGTGGCGCAGTCCGAATTTGCGCTGCTTCTGTCCGAGGCCGACGAGTCGGCCGCGAACCGCGAGGCCAATCGGGCGCTGGCCAGCCTGGCGCCCCCGGCGCAGCTGGTTTCGATTAGTTTGGACATCCAGGCCACCATCGGCATTGCCGTCGGCGGGCGCCGGCCGGGCGATGCCGAGCGCCTGCTGCAGGCGGCGAAACTGGCCGCGCACGAGGCCGGCGATGGCGCTTCCCGGGTGTTGCTCGCCCATCCGGAGCTGGACAAGGAATGGCGCGAGCGGCTGCTTCTGGCAGGCGATTTGCGCGCCGCGATCGACATGCGGACGCTGCAAGTGCACGTGCAGCCGCAGCTCGACCTGCGGTCCGGGCGCATCTGCGGCATGGAGGCCCTGGCCCGCTGGCGTCGTCCGCTGCATGGCGATGTGTCGCCGGCCCGCTTCATCGGCCTGGCCGAGAAAACCGGCCTGATTCGGCCGCTGACCTACGCGATTCTGGACGGCGTGTGCGACCTTGCCGCGCGCCATGCCGCCGCCGGGTTGCTGCTGCCGATCGCGGTCAACGTGTCCACGCGCAATCTGCATGACCCGCAGTTCGTTGGGCGCATCAAGGAGCTGCTCGACCGCTGGCCGCTGCCGCGAAACTGCCTGCACCTGGAGCTGACCGAAACCGCCATCATGGATGATCCGGTGCGCAGTCTGAAGGTATTGCAGGACCTGCACGCCCTGGGCCTGCCGATCTACCTGGACGACTTCGGTACGGGCTACTCGTCGATGGCCTATTTGCGCGAGTTGCCCCTGAGCGGTCTCAAGATCGACCGCGCTTTCACCATCGGCCTGGCGCAGCCGGACACGCGGCGCATCGTGCAGACGATGATCGACCTCGGGCACGCGCTCGGCCTGAAAGTGGTGGCCGAGGGTACGGAGGACGAGACCACGCTGGCGATCCTGGCCGACATGGGCTGCGACATTGCGCAGGGGTATGGCATCGCCCGTCCGATGCCGAACGCCGACATGGCCGCCTGGATTGCTCGCTGGCCCGGGCGCCGGATGCCCGGCGCCTCGAACGGCGATGCATCGCCGGGACGGTGAGGTGCGGAATGATCGTGCGACAGGCGTTTTTCTGCGCCGCTTGCCCGGCCGCTGCCCCGGCGCCGCGAGGTGTCGGCATGCGGCGGGTTTCGCCCGCGGTCAGCCGTCCAGTCCCACCCGCCAGGCGTCCTGCGCGTTCATGCCCAGCGATTGCCACCAGTCCGGCCGCTGCGCCACGATGATTTCGATGCACATGCCCATCAGCGGCGTGCTGTCCAGGTAGTAATAGCTCATGGCGTCGCCGATGGCGCCTTCCAGACGCACCGCAAGTCCGGCGCGGGCCAGGCCATCGCGCACGGCGGCAAAATCGGCCGGGTCGAGGATGGTCGGGAAGTAATGTTGCGGCCCTTCGCCATGGGCCGCCAGGAAACGCTGGTACATGCCGTCTCCGCCCAGCGGTTCCATCAGCTCGCAGGCAAACTCACCGATACGACCAAAGGCCGTTCGCGCGTGATGCAGCGCCGGTTTGCCGTCTATCCACACCCGCAGGTCCTGGTCGGTGTGCAGTTCCATGCGCAGGAACCCGTCGATACCCAGCAGGCGCTGGTAGTTGCCGATGGCCAGCTCCCGGTCGCGCACCACCATGCCGATGTGGAACAGCTTCTGGGTCGGCAGCAGCGCCTCGTAGTGGAAGCTGCGCCGGCCGCTTACCGGTGACGGCGCCGACTGGGCCACCAGCGCCAGGCCGCCAAGCTGGGCGCGGCTGGCGATGGTGACCCGATCGCCGCTGATTTCCACCCCCATTCCAAGCGCCACCGCCTGCCCGGCGAGCTGCTCCCGGGCGTCGTCCCGGTCGGGCATGAACACGGCGTGACTCATGCCCTCGCCGCGACGGTCGAAGAATTCACCCAGCACATCGCCGCCGGCGCTGCCTTCGATCAACTCAAGGCGCAGGCTGCCGAAGCCACCCAGCGCCGCCGGCCGGCCATCGATCCGGCACAGCTCGAACTGGCGGATGCCGAACACCTGGGCATAGGCCTTCATCGCGGCTTCGAGATTGCCAACCACCATGCCGAAGCGGTTGAAGCGGCCAAGGCAGAGTGTCATGCGGTATTGACTCCAGTGATGACTGCGCCGCGCACGGCATGTTCGGCCGCCAGTGCGCAGCCGGTGCTCGGTCAGGGGCGCCGCGCCAGCTCGCGCAGGGGGAGCGGGTCGAATGGCTCGGGCCTGGCCAGCGCGCGCAGCCAATCGAGCAGGCGTTCGACCTGAGCGCTGTGAACCCCACCAGCGGCGGCGAGATTACGGAACTTGGCTTCCAGCTCCGGCACCGAAAGCGGATTTTCCGGATCGCCCTTCGGCCGGTCTTGCGTGGCCTTGAAGGTCCGGCCATCGGCCAGCGTGAGCTCCACGGCCGCCGACCAGCAGCCTGGGTACGCCGCCTCGCGCGCCGGATCGATGGCGACTTCGATGTGCGGCAGCAGCGCGCGCACGGCGCTGTCGGCCAGCGCCGCGTCCGAGAATTCCGCCAGGCCGACCTGGCCGCGCAGCAGGGCCGAGGCGACGCAGAACTGCAGGCTGAACTTGGCGTCCGGCGCGGTGTGCGGGTCCGGTTTGTCGCACAGGGTCAGCGCTGCCCTGTAGGTGCTGACACGCACCGCAGTGATGGTCGCGTTGGGTGGCAACTGCGCGCGCAGCGCCAATGCCGCATCGATGGGCGCATGCGTGTGCCGGCAGGACGCGTGCGGTTTGATCGAGATTTTCTGCACACGCAGCGGCTCGCCGGTTTCGCCCAGGTGCGCCACCACCTGCTGCGGGTCGCCGCGCGGCGCAAGGCCGGCGAAGAAACCGCGCTCGCCCTCCAGGATGTGGCGGGCGCCGGTCAAGCCCAGGCGCGACAAGATGGCCGCCAGCACGCCGTTGGCAGCCGCCCGGCCGGGGTGCAGCGGCTTGGTGAGCGCGCCCTCGTCGTTGAACTGCCACAGGCCGGCGGCCTGCGTGCCGGCGTTGCCCAGCGCCCATACCAGCCGGTCGCGGTCCAGGTCCAGCAGCCAGCCGGCGGCGGCGGCGGCGCCGAACACGCCGGCCGTGGCGGTGTTGTGGAAGTGGTAGTAGTGCTCGGCGCCCAGCGCCGAGCCCACGCGCACCATGAGCTCGTAACCGGCCACTACGGCGGCCAGCAGGTCAAGGCCGCTGGCGCCGACCCGCTCGGCCACCGCCAGCGCGGCCGGCACCACCACCGCGCCGGGGTGCGTGACCGACTCGCGCTCGACGTCGTCCATCTCGACGATGTGCGACAGGGCGCCGTTGACCAGCGCCGCGACTTCCACCGAGCGGCCTTCGGACAGACCCAGCAAGGTCACCTTGCCGGCCGGCTGCAGGCGCGCGTATTCCAGAAAAATGCGTCCGGTATCCGTGCCGATCCCGGCCAGGGCCGAACCGAGCCAGTCCAGCACCAGCAGGCGGGCGGCCTCGATGTCTGCGGCGGCGAAGCCGGTCTGGTGCTGGGCCAGTTGCCAGTCGGCCAGGCGCTCGGTGAGGCTGGCCTCAAGCATCGGTTTTGAGGGCGGTTCCGGAATACTCGACCGCGTGCGTGGCGGCGTCCCAGATGCCGCGGGCGGCCGGGTTTTCGAGCTCCTCCTTGACATGGCCGACCAGACCGGCGGCCCGGGTGATGACCGCAAAGCCGCGCATGACCTCCACCGGGATGCCGATTTCCGACAGCACGGCGGCGATGGCGCCGGTGGCGTTGATGGTGATGTGACGCTCATAGACGCGGTCCACGGCCTCGCCCAGCGCCAGCAGGGCGGCGATGTGCTTGCCCGGGACACCGGCGGCGGTGGCCACGGCCAGGATCTTCGGTGTGCGCGGATCGTCCGGCCGGTGCAGGTTGTGGCCAAAGCCGGGCAGGGCGGTCTTGCTCGCGCGATGCCGCTTGGCGATGCGCTCGGCGGCAGCTGGTACGCCGTCCCCGGCGGCCATCATTTCGGCAATCAGTTCGGCCGCACCCTGCATGGTGCCCAGGAACTGCCCGCCGACCCCCAGCAGACCGGCCGCGACCGCGCCTTGCAGGGACTCGGGCGCGCTCATCAGCGTCAGGCGGGTGGCGATGGCGCTGGGCGTGATGCCGTGCTCCATCAGCGTGACCAGCACCGCGTCGACGATCTTGACCTCGGCCGGCGTCGGCATGCGGCCCATGATCTGGAAGAACATCATCTGCGTGAAGGTGACCTCGCCGATCAGCTCGTCGACCAGGCTCTTGTCGCGCACGTAGATGGCGTCGCTGGTGTAGGCGCAGATGGCGGTGGTGGGCTGGCGTTGGTCGGCCATGACGGCGGTTTCTCCGGTGGTTCTGGGATGTGTTTTGGTCCGACGCGCGAAATGATGACAGTTTCGGGGCGGCCGCAACAGCAATCCGGCCGCGCGCCCACGCCGCTCGCCTTTACAGCCGATCGGCTTTTCACTACCCTTCGAGGTGTCTTTTTGCAGTGCACAATCCGCATCCGGGGGGGGGCACTCCGGGAGGCTTATTCATGCCGAATGAGAACAGCGCCACGATGGATCCGGGCGCGGTGCTGGAGGAGCTGGCGCAGGTTGCCCAGCAGATACAGGACCAGATGCAGGATGCGTGGCAGCAGCCGGTGCTGGATGGCCCGGTGCTGAACAGCATGGCAGGGGGGCTGCTGCAGGCCCTGGCGCTGTTCAACCAGTCCCTGCTCGCCGACCCCGGGCGCCTGTTGCAGGCGCAGGCCGAGCTCTGGGAAGGCTATGCCCAGCTGTGGCAACGCAGCCTGGCTGCCCTGGCCGGCCAGACGCCGCCACCTGCCGGCGTTGCGGCGGATCGCCGGTTTCGTGGCGCCGACTGGCAACTGCCAGCCTTCGACCTGATACGCCAGTGCTATCTGCTGACCGGCCAGTGGCTGCTGGAACAGGTCAGCGGCGTGGGCGACCTCGATCCGGCCACACGCCGCAAGCTGACCTTCTACACGCGCCAGTTCGCCGATGCGCTGTCGCCGTCGAACTTCGTCGCCACCAATCCGGAAGTGTTGCGCGCCACGGTGGAGTCCGGCGGACAGAACCTGCTGCACGGCCTGCGGCACATGCTGGAGGACATGCAGCGCGGCGGCGGGCGGCTGGATCCGCGCATGACCGATCCGGACGCATTCGAGGTGGGCGTCAACATCGCGGCCACGCCCGGCAAGGTGGTGTTCCAGAACGCCCTCATGCAACTGATCCAGTACACCCCGGTTACCGATCAGGTGTACCGGCGCCCGCTGCTGGTGGTGCCGCCGTGGATCAACAAGTTCTATGTGATGGACCTGCAGCCGAAGAATTCGCTGGTCGGCTGGTGGGTGGAGCAGGGCTACACGGTGTTCATGATTTCCTGGGTCAACCCGGGGCCCGAGCTGGCGGGAAAATCCTTCGAGGACTACATGCTCGAGGGCCCGCTGGCAGCGCTGGACGCCATCGAACAAGCCTGCGGTGAGCGCGAGGTGAACGCAGTCGGCTACTGCATCGGCGGCACGCTGTTGCTGAGCACGCTGGCGTACATGGCGGCCACCGAGGACGAGCGGATCAAGTCGGCGACCACCTTCGCCAGCCTGCTCGACTTCACCGAGCCGGGCGACCTGGGGGTGTTCATCGACGAGGACCAGATATCCGCTCTGGAGGGCAAGATGGCCCAGACCGGTTATCTGGACAGTGCCGACATGGCCACGGCCTTCAACCTGCTGCGCGCGAACGACCTGATCTGGTCGTTCTTCGTCAACAACTATCTGCTGGGCAAGGACCCGGCGCCGTTCGACCTGCTGTTCTGGAACGCGGACGCAACGCGCATGCCGGCGGCCATGCACAGCTTTTATCTGCGCAACATGTACCTGCACAACCGCCTGCGCGAGCCGGGCGGCATCACCCTGGCCGGGGTGCCGATCGACCTGTCGAAAATCACCGTGCCGTGCTATTTCGTGGCTACCGCCGAGGACCACATCGCGCCGTGGCGCTCGGTCTACGCCGGAGCGCTGTTGCCGGGTGGCAGGACGCGTTTCGTGCTGTCCGGCTCCGGCCACATCGCCGGCATCATCAACCCGCCCGCCGCGCACAAATACCAGCACTGGACCTGCGACAGCCTGCCGGCGAGCCCGGAGGAATGGCGCACGGCGGCGCAGGAACACGCCGGTTCCTGGTGGCCGGACTGGAAGTTCTGGCTCGGCCGGCGGGCCGGCGGCAAGGTCATGGCCCGCATGCCCGGCACGGGCGGATTGCCGGCCATCGAAGACGCACCCGGTTCGTACGTACGCATGACCAGCCACAAGGAGTGATCGGATGCTCTACCACATGCGGGAAATTGCCCACGCCGGTCTGGCCCCGGCCCGCGCGGCGGCGGACCTGACCAGCCGGATGCTGCGCCATCCGGACAATCCGTGGCGGGACACGGCCGCCGCGCGCTGGCTGTCGGCCAGCTGCGAGCTGTTCGACAACGTCACGCGCCGCTACGACAAGCCTGAATGGGGCCTGCCCAGCACGTTGATCGACGGCGTCCAGGTGCCGGTTACCCTTGAGGCTGTGCAGCGCGAGCCGTTCTGCGACCTGCTGCATTTTCGGCGCGGCGCGCTGCGCGACGACCCCCGCCTGCTGGTGGTGGCGCCGATGTCCGGCCACTACGCGACCCTGCTGCGCGACACCGTGCGCGCCCTGCTGCCGAATCACGACGTCTACATCACCGACTGGCTGGACGCGGCCATGGTGCCGCTGGTGGACGGCGGCTTCGACCTGGACGACTACATCGACTACGTGATCGGCTTTCTGCACACGCTGGGGCCGGACACGCACGTGCTGGCCGTATGCCAGCCGGCGGTGCCGGTGCTGGCGGCGGTGTCATTGATGGCCGCCCGCAAGGATCCGCTGGCGCCGCCCAGCATGACCCTGATCGGCGGGCCCATAGACACCCGCGTCAGCCCGACGGTACCCAACGACCTGGCGATGAATCACCCACTGGAGTGGTTCGAGAGCAATCTGCTGGCCACGGTGCCGGCGACCTTCCCGGGCTTTGGGCGACGGGTCTATCCGGGTTTCATGCAGCTGTCCGGTTTCATCAGCATGAACATCCAGCGTCACGTCGACGCGCACCAGGATTTCTTCAACTACCTGGTGCAGGGTGACGGCGACAGCGCGCAGCAGCACCGGGATTTCTATCGCGAGTACCTGGCCGTGATGGACACGTCCGCGGAGTTCTACCTGCAAACCATCAGTACGGTGTTCCAGGAACATGCCCTGCCGCGGGGCGTGATGCACCACCGCGGTGAACGGGTCGATCCGGCAGCCATCGAACACACGGCGCTGCTGACCATCGAGGGCGGGAAGGACGACATTTCCGGGCCAGGCCAGACCGAAGCGGCGCAAGGCCTGTGCTGCAACCTGCCGGCGGCACGGAAACTGCATTACGTCCAACCGGAAGTCGGCCATTACGGCACCTTCAGCGGCCGCCGCTGGCGCGAGTTGATCGTGCCGGTCATTGGCGAGTTCATACGCGCCAGCGCCGGGGAGCGGACGTCGGCAAAGGCCCCGGTGACCCGCGGCAGGAAAAAGCTCCCATCACCGCCGTAACCATCGGCCGGGCGCGCGGTCTGAAGCAGCGCGGCGTTTCGTAGTTGAATCGGTAGAAGAGGAGAAACCCGATGTCCCAAGCCCGGCAGGTGGCCATTGTCAGCGGCTCGTCCCGCGGCATTGGCCGCGCCATCGCACTCGAACTGGCCCGCCGCGGCATGGCCGTGGTGGTCAACTACCGCAGCGCAGAAGCCGAAGCCAAGGCGGTGGCCGGCGAGGTGCGCGCCCTGGGTGTCGATTGCCTGTGTCTGCAGGCCGATGTCGCCGACCCGGACCAGGCACGCGGCCTGATCGGCGAGGTACAGGCGCAGTGGGGACGCATCGACGTGCTGGTAAACAACGCCGGCATCACGCGCGACAAGACCCTGCGCAAGCTCACCGATGACGACTGGCTGCAGGTCATCAACACCAATCTGGGCAGCGTGTACTACTGCACCTCGGCCGTGATGCCGATCATGATCGAGCAGAGCTACGGGCGCATCATCAACATCAGCTCGTACGTCGGCCAGGCCGGCAATTTCGGCCAGGCCAATTACGGCGCCAGCAAGGGCGGCATCATCGCCTTCACCAAGACCGCGGCGCTGGAACTGGCCCGCTACGGCATCACCGTGAACGCCATCGCGCCCGGCTTCACGGAGACCGAAATGCTGTCCAAGGTGCCGCCGGACGTGCAGGAAAAGATTCGCGCCCGCATTCCGATGGGACGCTTCGGCAAGGCGCAGGAGGTGGCCAAGGTGGTCGCCTTCATCGCCACCGAGGCCGACTACATCACCGGCCAGCAGATCAACGTCAACGGCGGCGTGTACATGTAGCCATGTCCGGCAGGCGGGCACGCACCGTCGTGCTAGCATCCGCCGCCCTGTGGTCCATGCCGATTTCGCGTTGCTGCCGTGACCGCTTTCGCCCCGGCCGACTGGCTTGCCCTGTTCCAGGCGGCGCCTTCGATGCCCGCCGCAGCCGATGCAGACCCCTTCGGTGGTGAACTGGAGGGCTACCGGGTGCTGCTCGACCAGTGGCAACAGGCCCTGGAGGCGGGGGCCGCGGAACCGGCGCGGGTCGCGCTGGCGGCGCTGGCAAGACACATCGACCGGCAGCGTCTGCGCCAGCTGCGCCGTGTGTGCAGCCCCGGGCCGTGGTTCGAGCCGCTGGTCGAACTGCCGGTGCCGGCCGTCGCGGCGCCTGAGCTGCCGGCCCTCCCGTTGCCCGGCTGGCTGGCGGCTGGCGCCGGGTTCTGGCTGGCACTGGCCGGCTACCGGCAAAAGCTCGATGCGTTCTGCCTGCCGTACCAAGGCCTGGGCACCCGCACGCTGAACCGGCTAGAGCAGGTCCGCCCGGCGACCGCCATCACGAGTGCAGCCGGGCTGTTTGTGCATTGGCAGCGCTGTCAGGATGAGGTCGAGTCGGAAATCGTTCGCGCGCCGACATGGGGCGCGTCATTGGCCGGCGTGGCGGCTGCCGCGGCGGCCCTGCGCGTCGCGCACCGGCAGTGCCTGGAGGCGGCCCTGGGCGTGCAGCTCGATGGCGCCGGCCAGCGGGCACTGAGCGAGGAGCTTGCTGCCATTCGCCGGCAGCTTCGCAAGCTGGCGCAAGGCGCATGATGTTTCCCGATCTGGACACCGACGCCGTGCGGGCGCAGCGGGAACGGATCGATGCCATGCTCGCCGCGCCGGCCGAGCCGGTGGTCTGGGCCGACCGCAGCGCCGAGCGCCTGTCCGTGGAAGGCAAGGCAAGCCTGCGCTACTACCCGCCACTTCGTGAGCCGGCAGCTCGCCCGTTGCTGTTGGTCTACTCGCTCGTCAACAGCCCGCAGGTGCTGGATCTGGCCCGCGGCAGCTCGATTGTCGAGTGCCTGCAGGGCCTCGGCCATCCGCTGTATCTGCTCGACTGGGGTCGCCCCGATGCCAGCGATGCCGGGCTGTCGCTGGCCGACTACGTATGCGGGTATCTGCACGGCGCGGTGCAGGTGGTGCAGCGTCACGCCGCTGCCGGCACGGTGGATCTGCTGGGTATCTGCCAGGGCGGTACGCTCGCCCTGTGCCTGGCCAGCCTGGAACCGCGCGCCCTGCATCGTCTGGTGACGCTGGTGACGCCGGTGGACTTTCACACGCCCGGCGACGTGCTGGCGCATCTGGCCAGAGTGCTCGACCTGCCCGCTCTACTGGCGCCCGATGGCAACCTGCCCGGCGCCGTGCTCGCCGCCGTGTTTGCCCTGCTGCGTCCGCTGCGGGGCGCCGGGGCAGTGCGCGCGCCCTGGCTGGACGGCGCCGTCGATGCGCCGAGGCGCGAACGCCTGCGCAGGCTGCTGGCATGGCAGGGGGATTATCCGGATCAGGCCGGACGAGCCTGGCTTGAGTTCGTGACCGGCTGCTATCGGGACAATGCTCTGGTGCGCGGCGCACTGGTCCTGGATGGCCGGACGGTCGATCTGTCGCGTTTGCGCCTGCCGATCCTGAATGTCCATGCGCGGGCCGATCACCTGGTTCCGCCGGCCGCATCGCAGGCCCTGCGGCGTGCCATGGGCGGCCGGAATTACCGGGAGTTGGCCGTCGACGGCGGGCATGTGGGCGTTTTCGCCGGGAGTCACGGTCTGGCCATCGTCCCGCCGGCCGTCAGCCGCTTTCTGCGCGCCAGTCCAAAAAGAAAGCCCCGCTGACGCGTCTGCGTCGCGGGGCCTTGGCAGAGGCCCCCGTCCGGCGTGCGGACGGGCTCGTGCGCGCCGGTTCAGGCGGGCTTGGTGCTCATCCAGGCCGGCATGGTGGTCATCGACTTCATGCTGCTTTCGAGCATGCCGGCCAGCGCCTGGTTGGCCTCGGCGATCACTTCCATGTCGAACTTGGCCAGATCGAACATTTTCTTGCCCATGTCGGCCATGAAGGCCCCCTGCGCGCCCATCAGGGCCGGCAAGTCCGTCGGCGAGCTGTACTGGCGGGCTTGCGCCAGGCCGGATTCGAAGCAGTCACCGGCCAGATCGACGTGTTTCTTGAGCAGTTTCTCAAACGCCTGGGTGCCGACCGCGGTCAGGTCCGCAAGGGGTTTCATCTGGTCTTTCATGCTGTCCATGACGTTGTACATGCGCCTAACCTCCGCAAATTCTGCACTGCAAAAACGCAGGGGTCATGCTAGGCGGCCACGTTTTCGATGTCAAGCAGTTTGTGCACCGCAGAAATCACTTCTTGGCCGGGTTTCCCTCGCCCGCCGCATCGCCGCGCATGGAGTTCGCCAGGCGGCTCCAGATATCCAGATTCTGTTCGGCGAGGCGCGACATCATGTTCAGCGGGTGGCCGCTGAGCATGGTGCGCAACTGCTCATGAAAGGCGCCCTGCTGTTCCATGAACATGGCCATGCTGCGCTCCAGATACTCCCGCAGCAGGCCATGCAGGCTGTCGCCGTAAAAGCGGATCAGCTGGCGCAGCACCTCGTCGGTGAGCAGTGAGCTGCCGCTGTCGGCTTCCTGCTCGGCGATGATCTGCAGCAGCACGCTGCGGGTGATGACTTCGCCGGTCTTGGAGTCGTGGACCTCGAACGGCTCCCCGGACAGCACCAGGCGCTTGACGTCTTCGAGGGCCACAAAGCAGCTCTGGACGGTGTCGTACAGGCGGCGATTGGGATATTTCTTCAGAATCCGCACGGGCTGTCGACTCCGCCTGATGGGACTGCACGATCCGCGGCGCGATTTCGATCATGTCGCGATCGGAGGCTGGCTTACGAATTGTACACAGCCGGCGCAGTCCGCCCGGCGGCGGCCGGCGCGGGCCTGCGCGCCCCGGACTTCTGCGTTGCGGCCTTATACTTTCCGCGTAGATGAATCCTTGCCGGCAGGCGAGGTCGGTGCCGCCAGCGCGGCCTTTCGGAGTACTCATGTCCAAGCTGTTCAAGGCGTCGGCCCTGATTGCCGTCGGATTTTTCTGCGCGTTGCTGGTACTGCGTGACGGTGCCCATGCCGAGCGCAGCGATGCTGCCCCGGCCGGCGCCACCATGGATCTGCCGGTGCAGGAACTGCGCCTGTTCAGCGAGGTGCTGGGCATCATTCGCCAGAATTACGTCGAGCCGGTCAGCGACGCCGACCTGCTCAAGAGCGCCATCCGCGGCATGTTGGCCGGCCTCGATCCGCACTCGGCCTACCTGGAGCAGGAAGAATTCCAGGAGCTGAAGGAAGGCACCTCCGGTGAGTTCGGCGGCCTCGGCATCGAGGTCGGTATGGAAGACGGCTTCGTGAAGGTGGTGTCGCCGATCGACGATACGCCCGCCCAGAAAGCCGGCATTCTGGCAGGCGATCTGATCATCCGGCTCGATGACACGGCCGTGAAGGGTCTGTCGCTGAACGAGGCGGTCAAGCTGATGCGCGGCGCGCCGGGGACCGACATCACCCTGACCATCGTGCGCGAGGGCCAGGAGCGGCCGCTGCAGATCAAGCTCACGCGGGCGGTGATCAAGGTCAACAGCGTGCGCAGTCGTTCGCTGGAGCCCGGTTATGGCTATCTGCGCGTGTCCCAGTTCCAGGTCAATACCGGGCGCAAGCTGCGCGACGCGGTGACGGAGCTGAAGGAGAAGAACGGCGGCGCGCTGAAAGGACTCGTGCTGGACCTGCGCAACAACCCGGGCGGCGTGCTGACGGCGGCGGTGTCGGTGTCGGATGCCTTCATCAGTGACGGACTGATCGTCTACACCGAAGGCCGCGGACCGGAAGCGGCCCAGAAGTTTTCCGCCACTTCGGGCGACATTCTCGAAGGTGTGCCCATCGTGGTGCTGGTCAACGCCGGTTCGGCGTCGGCCTCGGAAATCGTCGCCGGTGCCCTGCAGGACAACGGCCGGGCCATCATCATGGGCGAGAAAACCTTCGGCAAGGGATCGGTGCAGACCATCCTGCCGATCAGCGAGAGCGCGGCCCTGAAGCTGACCACGGCTCGTTATTTCACGCCCAAGGGGCGCTCCATCCAGGCCGAAGGCATCGAGCCGGACGTGCCGCTGGAGCGGGTGCAGCTGACCGCGCTCGAGCAGCCTTTCCAGCCACTCGGTGAGCGCGACCTGGCGCGGCACCTGGACAACCCCAACGGCAAGGCCAAGCCGGCCACGAGCGCCGCGCCCAAGGCGGCGCCTGACCAGCCGGCGACTGACACGAAGGAGGTGAGCCTGGCCAAGGCTGACTTCGGCGTGCACGAGGCGCTGAACCTGCTGCGGGCGCTCAACATCGTGCAATCGCGGGCCAAGTAGCTCGGCGCGCGGCCGCCCGGCCGGGGTGTCGGGCGGCGTTGGTTGGCTATACCGCGCCGCAGATGCTGTTGTCGGGGGCGTTCCCGATTGACCGTACGGTTACCTGACGTCTACCCTCGCGCTCTTTCAGTTGCGCATCGAGGAGAAAACGCCATGGCCACCGCCGCGTCCGATCTGCCGTCCGGTCAGTATTACCGGGACCTGAACGAATACATCGATGCCCTGGAGCGGGCCGGCAAGCTGCAGCGCGTCACCCGGCCGATCGACAAGGACACGCAGATGCACCCGCTGGTGCGGTTGCAGTTCCGGGGTCTTGAAGAAAAGGACCGCAAGGCCTGGCTGTTCGAGAACATCACCGACGCCAAGGGCCGCAAGTACGACATGCCGCTGGTGCTGTGCGCCATGGCCGGCTCGTCGGACATCTACGCACTCGGTCTGCAGTGCACGGTCGAGGAAATCCCGCGCCGCTGGGACCATGCCCAGGCGCATCCGATCGCGCCGGTCATCGTCAGCACCGGTCCAGTGCACGAACAGATCCTGCGCGGCGATGACCTGAAAGAGCGCTGCCTGTCGCGCCTGCCGATCCCGATCTCGACTCCCGGCTTCGACAACGCGCCCTACACCACCGCCTCGCACTGGATCAGCAAGGATCCGGACACTGGCCTGCACAACGTCGGCAACTACCGCGGCATGGTCAAGGCCGAGGACCGCATCGGCGTGTATCCGGCCTCGCCCGGTTATGGCATGCGCCGGCACATCGAAATGTGGCGCGAGCGCGGCCACGACAGGATGCCGGCTGCCATCGTCATCGGCGTGCCGCCGGCCATTTCCTACGCCGCCGTCACCCGCCTGCCCAACGACGTGTGTGAGTACGACGTGGCCGGCGGCCTGGCCGGCCAGGCGATCGAACTGACGCAGTGCGTGTCGCACGACCTGCTGGTGCCGGCGCAGGCGCAGATCGTGGTCGAGGGCTTCGTGCCGACCAACATCCAGGAGATGGAAGGCCCATTCGGCGAGTTCCCCGGCTACATGGCCGCGCGGGATTACTCGTGGTTCATGGAAGTCACGGCAATTACCATGCGTAACAAGCCGATCTACCAGGCCTTTTTGTCGCAGTTCCCGCCGAGCGAATCGTCCAAGATTCGTGGCATCGGCTGGACTGCGGCCTGCTTCGATTACCTGAAGGCCGGCGGTTTCGATTGCGTGCAGGAGGTCCACTTCCCGGAGACATCCGGCTCCTTCGGGGTGTGCCTGGTGCGCATCCGCCGCGCGAAGGAGGACGACGCCACGCGCATCCTGGACCACCTGTCCAAGAAATTCGTCGGCAAGGTAGCCATCGTGGTCGACGAGGACGTCGACATTCACGATCCGAACGCCATCTACTGGGCCCTGTCCTACGCCATGCAGCCGCACCGGGACGTGCGCGTGGTGGACATCCCGCTGATGGCGCTGGACCCGTCCATCGCCCCGCCGGGTGCTAACCGCGGCCTGACCGGCGAGAAGCCGCGCATGTCGGGCCTGCTGATCGATGCCACGCGCGACTGGCCGTACCCGCCTGTGTCGCTCCCGGGCAAGGAGTTCATGGAAGGCGCCATCGCGCTGTGGCAGGAGCTCGGCCTGCCGGAGCTGAAGCTGCGCAAGCCCTGGTTCGGTTACAACCTGGGCAGCTGGTCGGCCGAGGAACAAGAAGAAGCCGCCCTGGCCGCGCGTGGCGATTACTTCGTCACGGGCCAGAAGCAGCGCGGGCAGCGCCGCACGCTGGAGTAAGCGCCGATCGTCTCGTTCCGGCGGCGCGCTGCCGGAACGAGAGCTGCTGCGGCCACAAGCCCGCTTCGAATGCCGATCCGGGTGATCGGGTGCGTCAGCGGGTGTCGATTTGCGCCCGGCCGTGGCTGAGCACCACCTGCTGGCGTTCTACCGCCAGTGTGCGAAACGCCACGGCGCCCGCCTCGTGCCAGATTTCCGTACGCAGCGTCTCGCCCGGGTAGACCGGCGCCGAGAAGCGCGCCTGCAGTTGCGTCAGGCGTGCCGGGTCGTAGTCGCACAGCGTGCGCAGCAGGGCGTGGCCGGCCACGGCAAAGGTGCACAGGCCGTGCAGGATGGGCCGCTCGAAACCGGCGGCGCGGGCCACGGCCGGGTCGGCGTGCAGCGGGTTGAAGTCGCCACATTGGCGATACAACAGCGCCTGCTGGGGCAGGGTAGGGAGTTCGCAGACCGCGTCCGGCTCACGTTCGGGGGTTGGTGCCAGCCGCATGGGCGGCGCATCGGATCCGCCGCAGCCGCCGTCGCCGCGGCAGAAGGTGCTGCTGTCCAGCGTCGCGATCAGGGCATCACTCACCGCATCGTGCAGCGTGCGCTGGCTGTAGACGATGGCGCCCTTGCCCGGCCCCTTGTCGTTGATGCCGACCACGCGCGTGCGGCCGATCACCTCGCCGCTGGCCGGCAGCGGCCGGTGCAGGCGCAGGCCCTGCTCGGCGTGCACCAGGCGCACCCAGTCGACGCCGGTGGCCGGGTCCTTCATCCAGAAGCCGGGGTAGCCCAGCACCACCGCCTGCATGGGCAGCGCCTGCGGGTTGTGTTCGTACACGAAGGGCAGTTGCCGGGTATCGACCGGGTCGGCGCCCAAGCCGACCGCCAGCGCATACCGCTGGCTGTCGCGCACGCTGTAGGTCTGGCGTACCTCCGGCACCGGCCAGTCCAGCAGGCGCCGGTAGTCGATGGCCATCAGATGGGGTCCCAGGCGAACACGTCGGCCGACACGGCCAACGGGTAGAACTGTTCCCGGAAGGCGCCAGGCAGGCGTTCGGCCAGTTGCTCCGGCGTCCAGCCGCCGTCGCGGTGGATGGAGCGCAGCGGGCGCGACTGCGACATCAGGAATACCTCGTTCGCCCGCACGGCGAAGATCTGGCCGTTCACCTCGGCGGCGGCATCCGACAGCAGGAACACGGCGACCGGGGCGATCTTGTCCGGCGTCATGCGCTTCAGGCGCTCGACGCGCGCCTGTTGCTCGGGTGTGTCGGTGGGGATGGCGCCGATCATGCGGCTCCAGGCGAACGGCGAGATGCAGTTGCTGCGCACGCCAAAGCGCTGCATGTCGAGCGCGATGGATTTGGACAGTCCGACGATGCCCAGCTTGGCCGCCGCGTAGTTGGCCTGGCCAACGTTGCCGATCAGGCCCGAGGTGGAGGTCATGTGCACGAAGGCGCCGGCGCCTTGTTCGCGATACAGCGGCGCCACGGCGCGGCTCAGGTAAAACGAGCCGAACAGGTGCACCCGGATCACCGCCTCGAAATCGTCCGGCGACATCTTGTGGAAGATGCCGTCGCGCAGGATGCCGGCGTTGTTGACCACGCCATCCACGCGGCCGAAGGCGTCCAGCGCCGTCTGCACGATGGCCTGCGCGCCGTCCCAGCTGGCCACGCTGTCGGTGCTGACCACGGCCTGGCCACCGGCGGCGCGGATCTCGTCCACCAGGCGCTGGGCCGGGCCGGCATCGCTGCCTTCGCCATCCACCGAGCCGCCGATGTCGTTGATCACCACCCGCGCGCCCTGCGCCGCGGCCAGCCGCGCGATGCCGCTGCCGATGGCGCCGCCGCCGCCGGTGACGATGATGACCTTGTCCTTGAGCGTGTCGGGCATAGCGAGTTCCTGTGGTTGCGAGCCGCCGCGGCGATTCTGGGGAGGCGCTGAATGAATCCGTCCCGGATTGTCGGCGCCCGCCACCGGAAAAAATCTTGTAGAGCGCTGCTTCGCTGCGCGCTGATCGCCCGACGGAGCCGGGCTCCTATGGTTTTCCGAACGTTTTCTTAGCCCTTCAGGCTACCGATCAGGCCGCGCACCGCCGCCGGCAGGTCGGCCGGCAGCACCACCAGCTTGCTGTTCTGGCTCTGCGCGATGCCGCGCATGGCCTCGATGTACTTCTCGCCGAGCAGGTAGACCACCGGCAGCTCGCCGGTCTGGGTGGCTTCGGCCACCTTGCGGATGGCGGTCTGGCTGGCCTCGGCCAGCACCACCTGCGCTGCGGCGTCGCGCCGCGAGGCTTCCAGCCGGCCGTCGGCCTGCAGGATGGCGGCGCTCTTGTCGCCTTCGGCGCGGGTCACGGTGGCGCGCCGGGCGCGCTCGGCGGCGGCCTGTTCCTCCATGGCGTGCTGCATGGTCGGCGAGGGCTTGATGTCCTGGATCTCGACCGTTTTCAGGGTGATACCCCAGTCGGCGATGTCGTCCGAAATGCCGGCCTTGAGCTTGGCCTTGATCATCTCGCGCGACGACAGGGCGTCGTCCAGGTCCATCTCGCCGACGATCGAGCGTAATGAGGTCTGCACCAGGCTCTGAATGGCGAACACGTAGTTCTCGACGCCGTAGACCGCTTTCTCGGGCGCTACGATGTTGATGTAGGCCAGCGCGTTGGCAATGATCACCGCGTTGTCGCGGGTGATGACTTCCTGCGATGGGATGTCCAGCACGATGTCCTTGGTGGTCACCTTGTAGGCCACCGTGTCGACGTACGGGATGATCAGGTTCAGGCCCGGGCCGAGCGTGGCGTGGTATTTGCCCAGGCGCTGCACCACGTGCTTGCTGCCCTGCGGCACGATGCGCACGCCAAGGCCGATGGTGACCACCACCAGCGCAAACAGGATAAAGGCCAAGGTAATGCCAGGCATCGCAGTGCTCCGCAGTTGAAAAATTGAAAGGGACGGCCGGCTCAGTCGCGCTTCTCGACGATCAGCGTGTTGCCGGAAAAATCCTTCACGTACACCCGGTCGCCGGTGGCGACCGGGCCGTCACAGATGAATTCCCACTCGTCGTCGCCCAGCAGTGGGGTGGTGAAGCGCACCATGCCGCGCTTGTCGCCATGCGGCGGGCGCAGCACGCGGCCGGATTCGCCGATGACCGCAGCCCGCGCGTTGCCGGCCTGGGTGCGGTCCTTCATCAGCGGGCGCAGATAGCGGAACCACAGCAGGGTCATCAGGCCGGATGAAACGCTCCAGCCCAGCAACTGCAGGGCCGGATCGATGTTCGGGTCAAGCCATACCACGGCGCCCACCAGCAGCGCACCCAAACCGAACCAGAACACGAAAAAGCCGGCCAGGAACAGCTCGGCCATCAGCAAGATCATCCCCAGCGCGAGCCAGTGCCAGTAGAGCATCGTTCCCTCCCGCGTTGTGCCGGCCGGCATCATACCGTGCGCCCAACGGCCGGGCGGGCCGCTTCGATGACGCGCGCCATGGCACCCCGAATTGCCCAGGCCCAAGGTGCGCGCCCACCTGCGCGTCATCGTCGAGCGCTTCCTGTGCGATTCGGCGTGAAACGGAATCGGGCCGCCGCCGGGGAAGGGCCTGGCGGCAAAAGTAGGTGCCCTTGACCCACTCGCTGCGGATTCCGGGGTCCGTTCCGGCATCGATTCGGGCCTCATGCCGTAAGATTCCACGCCCTTCGCAGGAAGGCGAGTTTGCCTTCTGGAGCCTGTATTCATGTCCATCGATACCCTGTACGCCACCCCGGTCACTGACTATCCGCGCACCGCGGACGTGGAGCGTCCGGAGCCGGCCGGCGCCGAGCGCGCGGCGCTGGAGGCGCGCATCCGCGAGCTGCTGAAGGCGCAGGACGCCGTGCTGGTGGCGCATTACTACGTGGACGACGCGCTGCAGGCGCTGGCCGAATCCAGCGGCGGCTACGTGTCCGACTCGCTCGACATGGCGCGCTTCGGCCACGAGCATCCGGCCTCGACGTTGATCGTGGCTGGCGTGCGCTTCATGGGCGAGACGGCCAAGATCCTGAACCCCGAAAAGCGTGTGCTGATGCCGGAATTGGAGGCCACCTGCTCGCTGGACCTGGGCTGCCCCATCGACCGCTTTGCGGCTTTCTGCGACCAGCACCCGGACCGCACGGTGGTGGTGTACGCCAACACCTCGGCGGCGGTGAAGGCGCGCGCCGACTGGATGGTGACCTCGTCCTGCGCGGTGGACATCGTGGCCCACCTGCGCGATCAGGGGCAGAAAATCCTGTGGGCGCCGGACAAGCATCTGGGTGCCTACATCAAGGAGCAGACCGGCGCCGACATGCTGCTGTGGGACGGCGCCTGCATCGTGCACGAGGAGTTCAAGGGCGCCGAGCTGGAGGCGCTGCGCCGGCAGCACCCCAAGGCCAGGGTGCTGGTGCACCCGGAATCGCCGGCCAGTGTCATCGCGCAGGCCGACGTGGTCGGCTCCACCAGCCGCATGGTGCAGGCGGTGCGCGACGTGGACGCCGACGAGTTCATCGTCGCCACGGACCGCGGCATCTTCCACAAGATGCGCCAGCTGGCGCCGGGCAAGCGGCTGATCGAGGCGCCCACCGCCGGCAAGAGCGCCACCTGCCGCAGCTGCGCGCACTGCCCGTGGATGGCCATGAACAGCCTGAGCGCGCTGCTGCATGCGCTGGAAACCGGCGCCGGCGAGATTCACGTCGACCCGGTCATCGGCGCCCGCGCCCGGCTGCCGATCGAGCGGATGCTGGACTTCACCCGTCGCCAGAAGCTCCAGACCGCCGGCGACGCTTGAGGGCCCGATCCCGGCCAGGTCTTGCGGCGACGATCGTGTCGTGAGCGGGGCGCGGCGGCCGGTCGAGTAAACTTGCGCCCGCTGCGCCATCGCGCGCGCCGGCCGCCGGTCACGGTCGATTCACCCGCCATCGGTACCGCCATGGAACACGACACCACGGATTTCGGCTTCAGCGAGGTGCCGGTCGCCGACAAGGCGCGGCGGGTCCGGCAGGTGTTCGACTCGGTGGCGCCGCGCTACGACCTGATGAACGACCTGATGTCGCTGGGCCTGCACCGGCTGTGGAAGCGCTTTGCGGTGGAACTGGCCGCCGTGCGGCGCGGCGAGCGGGTGCTCGATCTGGCCGGCGGCACCGGTGATCTGACGCGCCTGCTGGCGCCCCAGGTGGGGTCGACCGGCCGCGTGCTGCTGGCGGACATCAACGGCGCCATGCTGGCGCGCGGCCGCGACCGGCTGCTGGATGCCGGCATCGCCGGCAACGTGGGCTACCTGCAACTGGACGCCGAGCGGCTGCCGCTGGCCGACGCCAGCCTCGATTGCGTGATCATCGGTTTCGGCCTGCGCAACGTCACCGACAAGCAGGCCGCGCTGACCGAGATGCACCGCGTGCTGAGGCCCGGCGGGCGGGCGCTGGTGCTGGAGTTCTCGCAGCCGGTGCTGGCGCCGCTAAAGCCCCTGTACGACGCCTACAGCTTTCAGGTGCTGCCGCGCATCGGCCGGCTGGTGGCGGGGGATGCCGACAGTTACCGGTACCTGGCCGAATCGATCCGCCGCCACCCGGACCAGGACACGCTGCTGGGCATGCTGCACGCGGCCGGCTTCAGCCGCTGCCAGTATTTCAACCTCACGGGCGGCATCGTGGCCGTGCATCGCGGGTACCGGCTGTGACGGAATCGCAGGCGAGCGCGGATACGGGCGTACCGCTGGCGGCGCTGGAAATCGCCCTGAACCGGCTGCTGGCGCTGGACCCACTGACGCTGGAACGGCTGGCGGCGCTGGAGGGGCGCGTGATCCGGCTCGAAGTGCCGGCGCTGGGCTTGCAGCTCACCTTCGCGCCGCATGCAAACGGCTTGCAGTGGCTGTCCGGCGCGCCGGAACCGATCGACGCCCACATCAGCGGCAGCCTGGCCGATCTGCTGCGCGCCCAGGCCGGCGGCGAGCTGGCGGGTCTGCAGATCGAAGGCGACAAGCATCTGGCCAGCGCCTTCGCCAGTGCGCTGCGCGAGGCGCGCATCGACTGGCCGGAGCTGCTCGCGCCCTGGCTGGGCGACGTGGCGACGCAGCGCGGCGTGCAGGCGCTCGAATCGCTGGCCGGCGCGCTGCGCGAGGGCGCCGATTCGCTGCTGCGCAGCGGTGCGGAGTTTTTGCAGTACGAGCGCCCGGTGCTGGTCAGCGCTGCCGAGTGGGGCAGCTTCAAGACCGAAGTGCGTGAGCTTCACGAGGCGGTCAGCGCGCTCGAACGACGCATCGCCAAGCTGGCCCTGCGTCAGCAATGACCAGCCTGCCGGGCCTGCTGCGCCTGTGGTGGGTGCTGTTCGTGTTGGCGCGCGCCGGCGGCGACGAGATCATCCTCGGTCACCCGCGCCTGCCGGGCGGGCGCCTGCTGCTGCGCCTGCTGCCCTGGCGCTGGGGTGAACGCCCGCCGCGCGGCGTGCGCCTGCGCGAGGCGCTGGAAAAGCTCGGGCCGATCTTCGTCAAGTTCGGGCAGATCCTGTCCACCCGGCGCGACCTGCTGCCGCCGGACATCGCCGACGAGCTGGTGCGCCTGCAGGATCAGGTGCCGCCGTTTCCGGGTGAGCAGGCGCGCCGCCTGATCGAGGCTGCCTACGGCCAGCCGCTGAGCGTGGTGCTGGCCGAATTCGACGACGTGCCGCTGGCCTCGGCCTCGATCGCCCAGGTGCATGCCGGGCGCCTGCCGGACGGGCGCGAGATCGTCATCAAGGTGGTGCGGCCCGGCATCACCCCGCGCATCCGGCGCGACATCCGCTTGCTGTACATGCTGGCTCGGTTCGCGCACCGCATGGTGCGCGAGACCCGCCGCCTGCGGCCGGTGGAAGTGGTGCGTGAGTTCGAGCTGACGTTGCTCGACGAACTCGATCTGATGCGCGAGGCCGGCAACGCCAGCCAGCTGCGCCGCCACTGGCTGCACTCGCCGGACCTGTACATCCCGGAGGTGTACTGGGACTACGTGCGCCCGAACGTGATGATGATGGAGCGCATCCGTGGCATCGGCATCGACAACATCGTCGCCATGCACGCCGCCGGGGTCGATTTCCAGCGCCTGGCCGAGCGCGGCGTGGAGATTTTCTTCCGGCAGGTGTTCGAGCACAATTTCTTTCATGCCGACATGCACGCCGGCAACATCTTCGTCGGCCCGAACGAGCAATACATCGCGGTCGATTTCGGCATCGTCGGCAGCCTGCGCCCGGAAGACCAACGCTACCTGGCCGAGAACTTCGTGGCCTTTTTCAACCGCGACTACGCCACCGTGGCCAAGGCCCACCTGCGCGCCGGCTGGGTGCCGGCCGACCTGCGGGTCGACCAGTTCGAGGGCGCCATTCGCGCCGTGTGCGAGCCGATCTTCGACAAGCCCCTGAAGGACATCTCGTTTGGCGTGCTGCTGCTGCGGTTGTTCCAGGTGGCACGGCGTTTCGACATGCAGGTGCAGCCGCAGCTGGTGCTATTGCAGAAAACCTTGCTCAATATCGAGGGCTTGGGCCGGCGGCTTTATCCGGAGCTTGATCTTTGGCGCACCGCCAAGCCATTTCTGGAACGCTGGATGGCCGAGCGCATCGGCTGGCGAGCGCTGCGCAATACCCTGCGCGAGGAGGCGCCGCTGTGGGCGGAAACCCTGCCGCGGCTGCCGAATCTGGTCTACGGCGCGCTGGAGCAGGCGCAGCGGCCCAAGCTCGCGCCGCCTGCGCCGCGAAGGCGCTGGCCGGGACGGCTCGAACTGGTACTGGGCGGGGCGGGACTCACGGCCGCGGCGGCCTGGGTCGGGCAGCTTGCCGGCTTCGCCCAGCCGGTGTGGTGGGGAATACCGGCGTTGGCGTGGCCGCTGGGCCTGCTGACGATCATCTTGCTGTGGCCGCGGCGGGGGTAGTCGTTCGCTGACAGGGCGCTGCGGTGCCGGACCGGCGATTCGCGGCGGGGGCGCCGCCCCCACAAGGCATTGCCGCAGCTGTGGGAGGCCCGCCCCCGGGCCGAATGGTTGGACTGAAGATTCGCGGCGGGGGCGCCGCTCCCACAGGGGCGCCGCCCCCACAAGGCATTGCCGCAGCTGTGGGAGGCCCGCCCCCGGGCCGAACGCGCCCTACGCCACCGCGGCGTAGATGTCGCTCGGTGCCAGCGTGTCCTCGAAGATGGCGCGGCGGATGTCTTCCAATTCATCTTCACCAAGCGGGTACAGGAACTGCTCGTTGCGTTCGCGCACGTCCAGGTAGCGCATCTCGCGGGCGAGGTTCAGCGTCTCGTCCCAGGGCAGCGCGTTGGCCGGGTCGAAGCTGGCCGCCAGTTCCTTGATTTCTTCCGGGCCGTGGAAGATTTCGTCCTCGACCACGGTCTTTTCCAGCTTGGCCGCCAGGCGCAGGAACTCGTCGTTGCCCGGCAGGTTGCTCATGCACCAGTGCCAGCCGACCGAGCCGCCTTCGCCCTGTGTCATCAGCAGGCGCGAGGTCCATTTCGGCAGCGTGTTGTAGATCTTCATCCACAGCGAGATGAAGCGGTGATGCTCCGGCCACTCGCGCGCCACGATGTCGCCGGATTCGCCGTGAAAGCCGGCGCCCTTGGCCGTGAACTCGACGTTCAGGTAATGGAAGGAATCGCTTTCAGGCGGCTCCTTGCCCTTGCCCAGCGTCAGGTCAAGCAGGTTCATGTAGGCCCGGTAGTGGTCCAGTTCCTCTTTCATGATCACGGCGAAGCGGTCGGCTTCGCGCACCCCGATGCCGGTACCCAGCGCCAGCCGCGCCCGGTCGGCGTACATGTTGGTGGCGCCGTACTCGCGGGCGGCCTGGATGACGACCCAGTTGATGTCGCGCTCGCGCGTGCGTTTGGCCATGTAGGCATCGACCACCCGCTGCTGGGCGGAGGCGCCCTGCGACATGATGTGCAGGGTCTGGCGGGCGATCTGCTCGGCGGTGGGTTGGTTGGTCATGGGTTTCTCCTCGGGTGTTTTATCGTCAAGCAAGCCCGCCGCCGCAGTCGCGCAACGGCGGGCGTGGGTCGGCGCTTACAGCTCGCCGGCGCGCACCTTGGCGCACAGCTCGGCCCAGCCCTTGCCGGCCTTGACGGCGCCTTCCAGGTAGTTGGCCGGGGCGGTCAGGTACGGCGGGCGGCAGGGGCCGGCCTTCATCCAGCCGCTGGCGTTGATGCGCGCCTTGTCGAGCTGGATGTTGTAGCGCGAGAACTCGGCAAAGCCGCCGGGCGGCATCAGGTGGCCGATCACCGGAGCGGCGGCGGCCCACACGCGCTGCGCGGCGCTCCAGTCGCCGGTCTTGATGGCTTCCTTCACGGTGTCGCGGATGCGGATGGTCATCTCCGGTCCGCCGTTGGCGCAGGGCGACCAGAAGGCGGTGTGGAACTCCGGATCGATGCGGGCGGCGTCCAGGTGATCGAACTCGATCGGCAGGAAGCGGATGCGTTTCTTCGACACCGCGGTGTGCACCGACAGCTGGCCGATGTGGATGTACTTGCAGGTGATGACCTGCGGAATCTCCGCCACGCCGGCCCAGAACGGGGTCGGGAACTGGAACTTGAACGCCTCCGGGTTGGCGTACACGCAGATGGCCATTTCCGGCACGGCCTCGGCCACGTCGCGGTAGAAGCGCACCGCGTTGGGCACGTCGCACACCTGCCACATGGGCAGGCCGAGCATGGTGCCGTCGGCGCCGATGTCGCGCGCGTGCTTCAGCTGGCGGATGGTGTCGCGGGTGTTCAGCGTGGTCACGCCGACGAAGATGGGTTTGCGGCCGCGGGCGGTCTCGACCATCACCTCCATCATCTTTTTCTTTTCTTCCCAGGTGATGGTGGCGCCTTCGCCGAAGGTGCCCTGGGCCAAGATCGCATCGACGCCGCCCTCGATCAGGCCGTTTACGGCGCGCGCGACCTCGTCGTAGTCGATGCTGTCCTCGCAGCGCCAGTCCTCGGCGTTGTCCACCGCCGGGGTGGGGATGATGGCCCAGGCGCCGTGAACGTCGTTCACGGTAAGGCGGTCGCGTCGTGGCATGGCAGGCTCCTCGAAAATGGGCGAAAGTGAGTTCGCTAGCTTAATGCCGACGCGGTCGACTGACCACTCGGTCACCGCGAAAAATTACGGGGCAAGGTGATTCATGTTCAAGAGCGTGTTCGACAAGGTCTGGGCCTTCGACTGCGAATGGGTGCCCGATCCGGCCGCCGGACGGGCGCTGTACAAGCTGCCGGCCGCCATGCCGGACCGCGAGGTGATGGCACACATGTGGCAGCAGGCCGGCGCCAGCGACGACGACCCGATGCCGTTCCTGAAGACCATCGTGTGCCGGGTGGTGTCGATCGCCGCGGTGACGCGCCAGCGCCGCCGCGACGGCAGCGTGCAGCTGCACCTGCTGTCCCTGCCCAAGGATCTTGGCGATGCCGCGCAGTGCGCCGAAAGCCACGTGATCGGCACGTTTCTCGATGCCATCGGGGAGCACAAGCCGCAGCTGGTCGGCTTCAACTCGATCAATGCAGACCTGAAAATCCTGCTGCAGCGGGCGGTGGTCAACGGCCTGTCGGCAGCGGATTTCTGTCACCGCCCGGACAAGCCCTGGGAGGGCGTGGACTACTTCGCCCGCGGCGACGCCCATGTCGACATCAAGGACATTCTGGGCGGCTGGGGCAAGGCCACGCCATCGCTGCACGAACTGGCCACGCTGTCCGGCATTCCCGGCAAGCTGGACGTGGACGGCAACGCGGTGGCCAATCTGTGGCTGGACGGGCAGCTGGACAGGATCGTCGCCTACAACGAGTGCGACGCGCTGACCACCTACCTGGTGTGGCTGCGCCTGGCGCATCTGAGCGGCCATTTCGACGACCGCGCCTACGCGCAGGAGCAGCAGCGCGTGCGCGAGCTGGTGGAGGGGCTGATTGCCCAGGGCCGCGCGCATCTGACGGCCTACGTGGCGGAATGGGATCGCCTGTCGGGGCGTGCTTGAACGGATTTGGCGATGGCTCCCGAGCCTACGCCGGCGTTCACGGCCGGCAAGCCGCGAGCGCCTGATCGAACCGCTGCCAGTCGGTTTCCGTTGCCGGCAGACCGAAGCGCAGGCTGGCCGGCTGCGCGAACGGCCGCGCGAGGATGCCGCGCCGGGCCAGCGCCTCGTGCAGCGCCGCGGCGCGCGGCGTGCGCAGCCACTGAAACAGCGCGCAGCCGCCGGTCGGCGGCAGGCCGTGCGTGGCAAGCAGCGCCTGCAGGCGCGCGGCCTGGGCGGGCAGCGCCGTGCGCATGCGCGCCTGCCAGGGACGATCGAGCAAGGCAGCCATTGCGACCCAGCGCGCCGGGCCGGCCAGCGGCCACGGGCCGAGCGCGTCTGCCAGTGCCTGCAGCAGGTCGTTTGCCGCCAGCACGAAGCCGACCCGCGCGCCGGCCAGACCGAAGAACTTGCCGAGCGAGCGCAGCACGATCAGGCCCGCTTGCGTGCCGTGGCCGGCGAGGCTCGCTGCCGGCGTGGCGTCGATGAAGGCCTCGTCCACCACCAGCCAGCCGCCCGGCGGCAGGCGGTCGTGCAGGGCCAGCAGCGCGCGCGGCTCGAAACACTCGCCGGTCGGGTTGTTGGGATTGGCCAGCACCACGACGTCGAAACCGGCGGCCTCGGTCAGTGCCGCGGCCGGCAGTTCGGTGACGGCGTGACCGGCCCGCCGCCAGGCACGCGCATGCTCGGCGTACATGGGGGCGAGCACTGCCACCCGGCCGGGCGGGCGCAGGCGCGGCAGCAGCCCAATCGCCGCCTGCGAGCCGGGCACCGGCAGCAGCTCGGCACAGCCGTAATACGCGCAGGCGGCCGGGACGAGGCCGTCGTCGTCCTGCGGCAGGCGCGCCCAGGCCTGCGCCGGCACCGGCGGTGGCCGGTAGCCGTGCGGGTTGAGCCCCGTCGACAGATCCAGCCAGTCGCCGGGGGCGATGCCGTAGCGGCGGGCCGCTTCCAGCAGCCGGCCGCCGTGCGCGGGGGGCGCGTCCGGCGGCGTGCTCATGTGGCGAGTCCGATCATCAGCCCCAGCGCCAGCCACAGGGCGAGACAGCGCCGCAGCAGCGCGAGCGCGCGGTCGATGTCCGCGGCGCCGGCCGGGACGCCGACGCCCAGCGGCGGGCGCGCCTGCCAGGCGCCGTGATAGCGCGCCGGGCCGCCCAGCAGCAGGCCCAGTGCCCCGGCGCCGGCGGCCATGACCGGGCCGGCGTTGGGGCTTTTCCAGGCGCGTGCCTGCGTGCGCCAGCAGCTGAGCGCCTGGCGCGTGTGGCCGCACAGGGCGTAGCCGAGCGCGCTCAGGCGCGCGGGGATGAGGTTCAGGACATCGTCCAGGCGCGCCGCGGCCCAGCCGAAGTGCAAAAAGCGTTCGCTGCGATAGCCCCACATGGCATCGAGCGTGTTGGCGAGCCGAAACGCCAGCGCGCCCGGCGCACCCGCCACGGCGAACCACAGCAGCGCCCCGAACACGGCGTCGTTGCCGTTCTCGAGCACCGACTCGACAGCGGCGCCGGCCACGCCCGGCGCGTCCAGCGCGGCGCAGTCGCGGCTGACCATGCGCGCCACCGCCTGCCGGGCGGCCGGCAGGTCGCCCGTCGCCAGCGCGGCGGCAACCGCGCCGGCATGTTCGCTCAGGCTGCGCCAGCCGAGCGCCAGATACAGCACCGCCGCATCGACCAGCGCGTGCCGCGGCAGCGCCGCCAGCAGGGCTGTCGGCAGGCCGACCAGGCCGATGACGGCAAGCGCGCCCAAGGCCCGCCGTTGCCCGTCCGGACGGGCGGCGGTATTGAGCGCGCCTTCGAGGCGCGCCGCCAGCGATCCGAACCCGACCAGCGGATGCCAGCGCCGCGGCTCCCCGAGCAGCAGGTCCAGACACACGGCCAGCGCGGCCGTGGCAGCGCCGGGCAGCAGGCCGCCGGTCATGGGCGGCCGACCGTCTGCACGTACATCAGCTCGCAGCTGCCGTCGCCGGTATCGTCGCGGCGCAGCGAGCTGTGCCACTGCCAGCCGTCGGTGGCGCGCAGTTCGACCAGATAGCCGCGCAGCGCGAGGGTCTGGCCGGGCCTGGCGCGGCGCAGCGCCCGGGCCACCGCAGCGTCGGCCGGGATCAGGTGCACATTGGCGCTGGAGGTCTCGATTTCGCGCAGCGGCAGCGGCGGCTCGCCCTGATAGCGCCAGAAATACCAGCGCCCGCCCTGGTGAATGTCGAGCCGGTCGATGACCGCCGGTTCCGTCATGCGCCCCCAGCCGAGGGCGAAATCGAACGGCGCCAGATCGGCCGCGCGGCCCAGGCGATAGCGGGTGCTCGACAGCACGCGCCCGCTGACCGCGTACTGGGCCAGCGCGCGGGCCGGGATGCCGCCGAGCGAAAACTGCGGGCCGGCGGGAAGATCCTGCTGCAGCGGCGCGGCGAGCGGATCGGCCGCGGGCAGGTCGATCGGCGGTGGCGGGTTTCCCACCGCCGGCGCGTGCACCGGCCACCAGCGCCAAGCCAGTGCTGCCACCAGCAGGATCAGCAGCAAGCGTTTCATCCGGAAAACGCTACGCGCAGGGCATTCGCAGCGCGGTCGCCGCTCCCGCGATTCGGAGCGTGTGAGACCCGCCCTCGGGCCGAAGGCCCTGTCGTGCCGGGCCGCATGTCAGGGCAGCGCCTGCGCGCAGGCGCTGATGTGGGCATGCAATTGCCGCAGGCCGTCGCTCAGCGCCGCCGGGCCGGGCGATAAGATGTCCGGCGACTTGATCTCGAACACCCGGCCGTCGCGCACCGCCGGGGTCTCGGCCCAGCCCGGCCGCTGGCGGACCTGCTCGGGCCGAAAGCGCTTGCCGCACCAGGAGCCGAAGATCAGCTCCGGCGCCCGGCGGATGACCTCGTCCGGATCGGCGATCACCCGCGCGCCGGCCGCCGGCGCCATGGCCCGATCGGCAAAGCAATCTTCCCCGCCGGCGATGTGGATGAGCTGCGACACCCAGCCGATGCCGCAGATCAGCGGCCGGTCCCATTCCTCGAAATACACGCGCGGCCGCCGCGGCAAGGCGGCCGCCGCCTGCGCCACGGCGTCCAGGCCGGTTTGCAGTTCGTGCACCAGCGCGCTGGCCTGGCGCGGGGCGCCGACCAGGCCGCCCAGGGTCTGGATCATGTCCAGGATGCCGGCCACGGTGCGCTGGTTGAACACGTGCACCGCCAGCCCGGCGCGGATCAGCGCCGCGGCGAGGTCGGCCTGCAGGTCCGAAAAGCCGAGCACCAGGTCCGGCTGCAGGGCCAGGATCGGCTCGAGCCGGGCGCTGGTGAAGGCGGCCACCTTGGGTTTTTCCCGGCGCGCCTGCGGCGGGCGCACGGTAAAGCCGGAGATGCCGACGATGCGCGCCTGCTGGCCCAGCAGGTACAGCGTCTCGCAGGTCTCGGTGCTCAGGCAGACGATGCGGCGCGGGTAGCGGTCGCTCACGGCGCCTCCGGCCAGCGGTCTTCGTAGACCAGTTCGGCCAGCGGCCGTGCCTGGCGCCACCCGGTCAGTTCCAGCAGCGGGCGTGGGTAGAACTCGGCGACCGGGCCTAAGCACAGGATGGCCAGCGGCCGCGCGCCGGCCGGCAGGCGCAGCAGCGCCGCCAGCGCCGCCGGCTCGAACAGCGACACCCAGCCCAGGCCCAGGTTCTCGGCCCGCGCCGCCAGCCACAGGTTCTGGATGGCGCAGGCCACCGAGGCCACGGCCATTTCCTGCGGCAGGGTGCGGCGCCCGAACAGCGTGCCGTCGTCCGGCGCCAGGGCCGCCACCAGCAGCTCCGCGCACTCGCGCACGCCCTCGACCTTGAGGTGCAGAAACTCGCCGCCGCGCGCGCCCATCGCCTGCGCGGTGGCCTGCCGCTCGGCCTCGACCAGCTCGGCGATGGCCGCGCGCAGCGCCCGGTCGCGAATGCGCAGCAAGCGCCAGGGCTGCATCAGGCCGACGCTGGGCGCCGCATGGGCGGCCTCGAGCAGGCGCGCCAGCACCGCCTCGTCCACCGCGCCGGGGGCGAAATGGCGCATGTCGCGGCGGGCGTGGATGGCGCGGTAGACGGCGCTGCGCTCGCCGGCGCCAAAGAGCTCGGCGTCCGTCATGGCCGCAGCAGGGCCGCCACGGCGGCCGGATTGCTCGGAAAGTAGGCGTGCAGGTAACTGGCGGTCAGCCGGCCGAGCCGGTACACCGCCTCACCGGGCCGGCCGTCGGCGGTGCGGGCGCGCAGCGCCGGTTCGAGCGGCGTGTCGGCGCGCGAGTAGTGAAAGGCATGCCCGCGCAGCTGCCCTTGCGGCAGCGCCAGCGCCTGCCCGCCCAGCGCCGCCAGGCGCCTTTGCATCACCGTCGCCCCGGGCAGCAGGCCGGCGAGCGCGTGCGCCCGGCCGTCGATGTCGGTCAGGGTCTGAAACAGCGCCATCATGCCGCCGCACTCGGCCAGGATCGGCCGGCCGGCGGCGTGGTGGGCACGCAGCGACTCCAGAAAGCGCGCGTTTTGCGACAGTTGCGCGGCGTGCAGCTCGGGATAGCCGCCCGGCAGCCACAGCGCGTCGCAGGCCGGCAAGGCCTGGTCGGCGAGCGGCGAGAAGTAGGCCAGATGCGCGCCAAGGCGCCGCAGACAGTCCAGGTTGGCCGGGTAGATGAAGCCGAAGGCGGCATCGCAGGCCACCGCCAGCGTGCAGCCGCCAAGCAGCGGCGGCACCTCGGGCAGCCGCGCCGGCGCAAAAGTCACCGCCGGCGGCAGCTGCCGCGCCTGCGGGGCGCGAGCGGCGAGGGCCTCGGCCAGGCGGTCCAGACGCTGATCGAGGTCGGCGATCTCGGCCGCCTGCAGCAGGCCGAGGTGGCGCTGCGGCAACTCGCTCGCCGCCGCGCGCTCCAGCGCGCCGTACCAGGCAAGGCCATCCGGCAGGCTACCGGACAGCAACTCGGCATGCTGCGGACTGCCGACGCCATTGGCCAGCACGCCGGTCAGGTTGACGCCTTCGCGGTAGCTCGCCAGGCCGTGCGCGACGGCGCCGAAGGTCTGCGCCATCGCCGCGGCGTCGATCACCGCCAGCACCGGCAGGCCGAAGCGGCGCGCGAGGTCGGCGCTGGAAGGGGTGCCGTCGTACAGGCCCATCACGCCTTCCACCAGGATCAGGTCCGCCGCGCCAGCGGCTTCGTATAGCCGCGCCGCGCCGTCCTCCGGGCCGCACATCCAAAGGTCGAGGTTGTGGACCGGCGCGCCGCTGGCTGCGGCCAGAATCTGCGGGTCCAGAAAGTCCGGTCCGCATTTGAATACCCGTACCCGCCGGCCGGCCCGCCGGTGCAGGCGCGCCAGCGCGGCGGTGACCGTGGTCTTGCCCTGGCCGGAGGCGGGCGCGGCCACCAGCAGGGCGGGGCAGTGGCGGCTCACCAGTCGATGCCCGGCTGGGCGCGCACGCCGGCTCGAAACGCGTGCTTCAGATCGCCGATGTCGCTGACCGTATCGGCGGCGTCGATCAGTGCCTGCGGCGCCGCCCGGCCGGTGATGATCACGTGCTGCATGGGTGGGCGGGCAGCGATGTCCGCCAGCGCGCGCGACAGATCCAGATACCCGTAGCTGAACAGGTAGGTCAGCTCGTCCAGCACCACCAGATTCACTGCCGGGTCGGCCAGTGCCCGCGCCGCCACCGCCCAGCCGGTGCGGGCGGCGGCGATGTCCCGCTCGCGATCCTGCGTCTCCCAGGTGAAACCCTCGCCGCACACCTGCCAGTCGACACCCGGCTGGCGGCGGAAGAAGGCCTCCTCGCCGGTGTCGCTGCGGCCCTTGATGAACTGCACCACGCTGGCCCGAAGACCGTGCCCCAGCGCCCGCGCCAGCATGCCGAAGGCGGAACTGGACTTGCCCTTGCCGGACCCCGTCAGCACCAGCAGCAGGCCCTTGTCCTGCTGGGCGGCGGCAATGCCGGCGTCGACCCGTGCCTTGCGCCGCGCCATGCGCGCGCGGTGGCGCTGGGCACGCTCTTGGGTCATCGGCAGATTCGGCCCGGGGGCGGGCCTGCCATGCAGCAGTCGATCATCGGCGCAGGCTGGCCGGATGGCGTCCGGCCAGCGCCGCGAAGGCGGCGTAGACGATCGCGGCCGCGCCCAGATACAGCGCCATGCCTTCGAGCGCGTACGGGAAATAGCGCGCCAGCCGGGCGCCGAACTCGGCCAGCGTCGGTGCGGCAAAGCGGCCGGAGAAGAAATAGAACGCGCCGCTGCTGAGCAGCTCGCACAGCGTCGTGCCGACCAGCGCCGCGCCGGTGAACGGCAGCAGGCTGCCCAGTGTCGGTCGATGGCGCCGCGCATACCAGCGGCCGGCCGCGTACAGCGCGCCGTAGGCCGGCAGCAGCGCCGCATAGGCCGGGCTCACGCAAAAGGCGCTGACGCCGCCGAAGCTGATGGCGAGGTAATCCACCATCGCCGCCAGCGCCAGCAGTCCGGCCAGCGGCAGCCAGCCCGGCAGCAGCGCGCCGGCCAGGAAGAACACCGCCCAGGAGGCGTCCGGCAGGTGCAGGGCGCTGGCGAAGTGGTGGCTGCGCGTGGCGGCCATGAGGGCGGCCAGCAGCAGGCCGACCGGCAGGGAATGGGGCAGGGGCAGTTTGTTCATGGGTCGGCTCCGGTTACAGATGGGTAAGGAAAAGGACAGGATTGCCACCGCGGGTCGGCCGGCGTCCGGCTTGCAGCGGCGCTGGCCCGGTGGGGGCGCAGATCGCCCGGCAAAGCCGGGCTCCTACAGCACGATCATCGCCCGGTCGGCGCATAGCGCACGGTGAACATGATGTTGCGTCCATCTTCGTTGAACAGGCGCGCCGTGCGGTAGTCGTTGTCCAGCAGATTGGCGAGCTTGCCTTCCAGCGACCAGTCCCGGCGCAGGGCGTAGGCGGCGCGCAGGTCGAGCGTCACATAGCCGCCCAGGGGGTGCTGGTTGGCCAGGTCGTCGTAGCGCCGGCCCTCGCCGTAGAGGCTGCCGCCGAGCCGCCAGGCGCCCACGGCGCGGTCGGCGTCCAGGCGCGCCATGAGCTTGGCGCGGCGCGGCAGCTGATGGCCGCGGTTGGCGTCGTGGCCGCGGTTTTCCGGGTCCAGCGCCGACAGGTTGGCGGCCAGGTCCCAGGCGGCGAGCTGGGTGCTGGCGATGGCCTCCAGGCCGCGGATGCGCGCCTTGTCGATGTTTACCGGCGTGAAGCTGGCATCGAAGCCGATCAGCTGGTCGATCTTGGTCTGATAGGCGTTCACGGACCAGGTCAGCGCCGCCACTTCGCCGGCCAGGCCCAGCTCGTAGCTGTCCGATTCCTCGGGCTTCAGGTTCGGGTTGCCGAAGAACGGGTAGTAGAGCTCGTTGAAGGTCGGCGCCTTGAAGGCGCTGCCCCAGGAGGCCATCGCCCGCAGCGTCGGCGAGAAGCGATAGCCCCAGGCCAGCGAGCCGGTGGTGTGGCCGCCGAACTGCTGGTTGCGGTCGCGGCGCGCGGCGGCGCTCAGCTCATGGCTGCCGAACTGGCCCTGGTACTGCACGAAGCCGGCGGCGTTGTCGCGCGAGCCCCGGTCGTAGCGGGTGGTGCTGCTGACGCGGTCGTCGAGCCAGTCGCCGCCGAGCGTCAGGCGCTGTGCGGCGCCGAGGCGAAACACGTTCAGCCAGCTGGCGCTGCGCCGCTCGGTGTCGTAAGCGCTGTTGAACCTGCCATCGTAGAAGTTGTCGCTCAGGTCCCGGCTGCGTCCGCCGGACAGCGTCATCTGCCAGGCCGGCAGCACCTGCCAGTCGACCAGGGCGCCGATGACGTCCTGCGTGAAGTCCGAACTGTTGGACGAGAACACGCTGCCGTCGTACTCGTTGTCGCCTGCGGCGCGCAGGTAATGCGCTTCGGCGCGCAGCGTGTCGCTGAGGCGGTAGCCGGCGCGGGCCGACAGCCCGGTGTTGCGGTAGCCGTCGTCGTCCGGCTCGCTCACGAAGCAGCCGGCCCCAAGCGCCCCCGAGCGCACCTCGCAGGCGTTGAAGCCCTGCGTTTCCAGATGACTGGCGCCCACATTGAACCAACCCCGCTCGCCGCCGCCGGACAGGCCGGCGCTGTAGTCCTGCGTGGCGTGGCTGCCGCCGCCCAGACTCAGGCGCGGCGTGAGTGCCCCGCCGCCCTTGCGGGTGAAAATCTGGATCACGCCGCCGATGGCGTCGGCGCCGTACAGGCTCGAGCGCGGGCCGCGCACTACCTCGATGCGCTCCACCTGGTCGATGGGGATGTCCTGGAACGACGCCGTGCCCAGCGTCGCGGAGCCGACGCGGATGCCGTCGATCAGCACCAGCACGTGATCGGACTCGGTTCCGCGCAGGAATACTGAGCTGGCCTTGCCCAGGCCGCCGTTGTTGCTGAAGGCCAGCCCCGGCACGCCGCGCAGGGCTTCCTGCACGGAGCTGGCCTGGCGGCGTTCGATCTGGGCCCGGTCGATGACCGTCACCGAGGCCAGCGTGTCGACGTTCGACTGCGGCGTGCGGCCGGCCGTGATGTTGATGGTCAGGGGTGTGTCGTCGGCGGCCTGAAGGCTGGCTGCAAAAAAAACCAGTCCGGCCGTGAGGCCGAGCCTGCTTGCGTGGATCATCGGGATACTCCTGCTCGCGCTCACCCGCGTGAGAGCTGGTTCGGTTTCAAAACCGGCAAGCAGGGGAAAGCGCGCGGCACGGCGGCCGCAGGGCGGCACACCCTCCCGGCGCATCGCCCACCGCAATGCCGACCAAAGTGCCTCGGGCCGGTCTCCGGACTTGCGAGTGGGGCGTGAACCCCGGCTGCGGCGCCTTCCCATGCCGATGGCACAGTGGCATTTCGCCGCAGCTTGACTCGCTTACCGTTGCGGGGGCAGTGCCGGAATTGTTCGTCAGGAACGCACCGGCTTCCCGTTTCATCCCGCAGGCGAAGGCCCTTGGGACACCACGAAGCGGCCGGCATGGTAGGCGGCCGCGGGCGCAGGCGTCAACGCGCTGCGCGGTGCATGCGCTCGGCTATCATCGGTGGCAGGTCACGGTCGGGGAGGGTGGATGGCGATGCTGGCAAGGCTGTTGCGCCGCATCGGCAGTCGGCGCCGATTGCCGGCAAGCGGTCCTGACGTGGACGCGGCGCAGCTGTTCACGGATTTTTTCCGGCGCAACAAATGGGGTGGCCGGCACTCGCTGTCCGGCACCGGCTCGGACGCCGACCAGACGCGGGTGATCGTGCAGGAACTGCCGCTGCTGCTGCGGCGGCTGGGCGTGCGCAGCATGCTGGACGTCCCGTGCGGGGACTTCGAGTGGATGAAGCGGGTCGATCTGGCCGGCATCGAGTACTGCGGTGCCGACATCGTGGCGCCGCTGATCGATGCCAACCGGCGCCGCCACGCGCGGCCGGGGGTGGAATTCCAAGTGCTCGATCTGACCCGTGACCGCCTGCCGGCGGTGGATCTGGTGCTGTGCCGCGATTGCCTGGTGCACCTGTCGTTTGCCCAGGCGCAGCAGGCGCTGGCCAACATCTGCGCCAGCGGGGCGCGCTATCTACTCACCACCACGTTTACCGGGCGATCGGAGAATGCCGATATCCCGACCGGCAAGTGGCGTGCGCTGAATCTGCAGCGGCCGCCGTTCAACCTGCCGCCGCCGCTTGAACTCATCAATGAACGCTGCACCGAGAAGGACGGCCGCTACGCCGACAAATCCCTCGGTCTGTGGGCGCTGGCCGGTTTGCGGCAGGCATGAGCGCGTGGTCGATCCGGCCGCCGGTGCGCAGGCAGGCTATTCAGGCACCAGCCAGCCCACCTGTCCCTGGCCGCTGCCGGGGGCAAGCAGGGCAGCCAGTGCCGGCAGCGCGGCCTGCATCTGGGGCACGAAACCCCACGGCGGATTGATCACCAGCACGCCGCAGCCATGCAGCATGCCGCCCTGCACCAGCGGCGTCAGGCGCAGCTCCACCTGCAGGATGCGGCGCAGGCCGGCGTCCTTGAGCTGCCGCTTGAGGCCAGCGATGGGGCCCTCGTCCTTGAGCGGGTACCACAGCGCGTACACGCCAGTGGCAAAGCGTTTGTGGGCTGCCAGCAGCTCGCGCGGCAGGCGCGGCAGCTCGCCCGGCTGCTCGTAGGGTGGGTCGATCAGCACCAGGCCGCGGCGCTCGCGCGGCGGCAAATAGGCCTTCAATGCCTGGTAGCCGTCCATCTGTTGCAGGGTGATCGGCCCGTGGCCGCGACAGGCTTCGCCCAGGGTGGCGAATTCCAGCGGATTGAGCTCGCAGGCGATCAGGCGGTCCTGCGGCCGGGCCACAGCGGCGGCGATCAGCGGCGAGCCCGGATAGCGGCGCAGCGTCCCGTCATTGCCCAGCAGCGGACGGATAACGCTCAGGTAATCGGCCAGCGCCTCCGGCAACGGCCCTGCGGCCTGCCACAGGCGGCCGATGCCGTGCCGGTACTCGCCGGTCTTTTGCGACGGCGGGGCGTTCAGGTCGTAGTCACCCGCGCCGGCATGGGTGTCCAGAAAGCACCAGGCGGATTCCTTGCGCGACAGGCCGCGCAGCAGTGCGACCAGGCAGACGTGCTTCATCACGTCGGCAAAATTGCCGGCGTGAAAGGCGTGGCGGTAGTTCATCGGTGTGACCGTCCGGGCGGCGGCCGGAAAACGGGCGGCGGGGCCACTGGCCGGACCCCGCCGCCGATCCTGCAGATGGGCTTATTTCGGCGCGGCGGCGGCGATGTCCAGCAACTCGATCTCGAACACCAGGGTCTGGTTGGGACCGATGGCGCGACCGGCGCCCTGGGCGCCGTACGCCAGTTCCGGCGGCAGCACGATCTTCCACTTCGAGCCCTTGGGCATCAGCACCAACGCTTCCTGCCAGCCGGGGATGATCTGGTTGACCTGAAAGGTGGCCGGTTCGCTGCGCTTGTAGGAGCTGTCGAACTCGGTGCCATCCGGCAACGTGCCGCGGTAGTGAACCTTGACCGTGTCGGTGGCCTTGGGCTTGGCGCCCTTGCCCTCGGTCAGGACCTGATACAGCAGGCCGGATTCGGTTTTCTTGACGCCCTTGGTCTTGGCGAAGTCGGCCCGGAAGGCGCTCCCGTCCTTGGCGTTCTTGTCGCCGGCGGCCTTGGCCTTGCCTTCCATGTCGGTGCGCAGCTTGTCGAGTGCGGCCTGCAGGGCGGCCGGCTCGGCGGCCGGCTTGGCACCGGACAGGGCGTCCTTGAGGCCATCCGCGGCGGCCGCCGGGTCCAGTGGCAGACCGTCGCGCTTGGCGTTGGCGCCGAATTGGTAGCCGATGGCGTACGCGGCTTTCTGCTCGTCGGTGGTCAGGGTCGCGGCGATGGCGGCGGTGGAAAAAATGGCGGCGATGGCCACCGGCAGGGCGGTGCGAAGCATGGTGTTCTCGGGTTGCGCAGAGGGGGAACGGCCGGTGGCCGCGAGAAAGGCGCGCCATGATCCCACAACGGCCCTTGCTTGGGGCATCCACCACCGGCTATAAACCGATCGGCCGTTTACCCCATCACGAGGAGGGACCCTCATGGCCAGCTTCACGCCCGCCGATCTGGCGGCCCTGGTCGATGCCGACCACGGGCTGCTGAGCCCGCGCATCTTCCAGGACCCAGCCATCTACCAGCAGGAGCTCGAGCGCGTATTCACGCGCTGCTGGCTGTTCCTGGCGCACGACAGCCAGTTCAAAAATCCGGGTGACTTCTTCGCCACCTACATGGCCGAAGACCCGGTGCTGGTGGTGCGCCAGAAGGACGGCTCGATCAACGCCTTCCTGAATCAATGCCGCCACCGCGGCATGCGGCTGTGCCGCGCCGACAGCGGCAACGCCAGGGCGTTTACCTGTTCCTACCACGGCTGGGCTTACGACATGGGCGGCAACCTGGTCGAGGTGCCGTTCGAGAAGGAAGCCTACGGCCAGGTGGACAAGGTGCGCTGGAGCCCGCGCCGGGTGCCGCGGGTGGAGGTCTACAAGGGCCTGGTGTTCGGCTGCTGGGACGCCGACGTGCCGCCGGTGGCCGAGTACCTGGGCGACATGGCCTGGTACGTGGATTTGTTTCTGGACCGCATGCCCGGTGGCACCGAGGCCATCGGCGGCGTGCACAAGTGGGTGATCCGCTGCAACTGGAAATTCGCCGCCGAGCAGTTCTGCTCGGACATGTACCACGCCCCGTTCAGCCATTCCTCGCCGGTGCTGGCCAGCCTGCCGCCGGATGTCGATCCCGGCCAGGCCGGCTGGCCGATGAAGGGCAAGCAGTTCAGCTCGGCGCTGGGCCACGGCACCGGGTTTTTCATGGACACGCCGGAGTTCCTGTTCCCACTGCTGGGCGAGACGGCCGCCGGCTACTACATGCAAAGCGGCGCCACCGCCGTCACCGAGCGCCTGGGCGAGGTGCGCGGCGTGCGCATGAACGGTGCCCACATGACGGTGTTCCCGACGCTGTCGTTCCTGCCCGGCATCAACACGCTGCGGGTATGGCACCCGCGTGGTCCGGACGAGATCGAAATCTGGGCCTGGACGCTGGTCGACAAGGCTGCGCCGGCCGAGGTCAAGGAGGCCTACCGCAAGGCCGTGCTGCGCACCTTCTCGCCGGGCGGCATCCTGGAGCAGGACGACGGCGAGAACTGGACCGAGATTCAAAAGGTCCTGCGCGGCCATGTGGCGCGCCAGCAGCCGTTCAACGCCCAGATGGGGCTGGGCATGGACCGCAGTGACGATCCTGACCTGCCCGGCCGTATCGGTTACGTCTATGGCGAACTGGCGGCGCGCGGCCTGTACCGCCGCTGGGCGCAGGTGATGGGCGCGCAAAGCTGGGCGGAACTGACCCCGCAGGGTATCGGCGAGGTGGCGCGCCATGGCTGAGGCCTTTCTGCCGGCGCGGGTGGCGCCGCACTTGCAGCAGGAGATCGAACAGTTCCTGTACGCCGAGGCGGCGCTGCTGGACGCGCGTGAGTTCGACACCTGGCTGAGCTTGCTGGCCGAGGACCTGCACTACTTCATGCCGACCCGGCGCACCACGCTGCGCCGCGAGCGTGACCGCGAATACTCGGCTGCCGACGAGGTGGCCCTGTTCGACGAGGACAAACCCAGCATGGTGGTGCGCGTGCGGCGCCTGAACACGGGCCTGGCCTGGGCCGAGGAGCCGCCGTCGCGCACCCGGCACCTGGTCAGCAATGTCCGAATTGCGGATCAGGGCAGCGGCGAGTACACCGTAAACAGCTACTTCGCCCTGCACCGCAGTCGCCTGGAGCGGGACGTGGACCTGTTCTATGGCGAGCGCATCGACCGCCTGCGGCGGGTGGACAGCGCGTTCGGCTTCCAGATCGCCCGGCGCACCATCCATCTCGACCAAGCCACCGTGCTGGCGCCGAATCTTTCGATGTTTTTCTGAAGGCCCGCGGCGGCGCACGCCGGCCGGGCGGGTGCGCCGTTCTGCTTGCCGTGGGCTGGCGGCGAGAGTTTTTGCGCCGGCCTTATTTCTGTTTCCAGCCGCTTGAGTCCTGGTACCACCAGCCCGGCTGGGCCTTGGCGACCCAGCGCTGCGCGAACACGCTCTGGATCTGTCCTGCCCACTGCGGCTGGCCGTTGGCGTTGGCGATCTGCTGGTACAGGGCCAGGCGGTCGCGGTTCTCATCGGCCACCAGCGCCTTGACGGCGTTGCGCTGGGCCAGTGGCACGGCGTTTGGATCGCGCACGGCGACCAGCCCGTCGCCGGTGAGGCCGACAGCGCCGGAATCGAAATACGGCTTCAGTGAGCTGAAACGGGCTTCCAGCGAGGCCTTGACGCGCTGCACCTCCGGTGAGGAGATGTCGATGTCCGGCTGCGCGGCATGTGCCGGGGAGATCACGAAATCCAGTGCCGCGACCAGGAAGCGCGACGGCAGACTCGATTGCGGCGGCACGACGGTGCCACCGGGCCTGGGCGTGTCCTTGTCCCAGACGTCGTCGATGATGCGATCGGCCGCCTTCTCGGCCGCTGCGGCCGGGAAGTAGACGTTGATCGTGACGCAGGCTGCGCACAGAAACAGTGCCAGCAGGGTAGGCACCGAAATTGCCCGTTTCATGAAAACCTCCTTTACCGATTGAAAAGTATTGCCGAGCGCATCGCCCACGCCGATCGCAACTACTGCGTCTGCGGGCCGCCGGAGGCGATCGCTGCCTCGACCTGTTGCACCAGAGTGTCCCACGACACCTCCCGCGTGTAGCCGACCACGTCAATCCTGGGCAGCAGTCGCCCCTTGACCAGGTAATAACCGACCTGGCCATCATGGGGCGGCGCCGGTTCGATGCCGTCCATCCGGCAGCGTCCGTCGCGCAGCACGCAGCTGATGCCCATGCGGTCGTAGGAAAAGTCCTTGAAGATGCTCAGGAAGCCGCGCGACAGCAGTCCGGTGGGGCCGCCCCCGATGGCGGAAATGTTGTCGATCGCGCGCTGGGAGATTCGCCGGCGCGAGTGGTCCCCCGGCGTGGAGTGGAAACGCGCGTCGAAGGCCACCGGCTTCCACTCCAGCAGTCGCAGGCCCTCGACGTCGCCATCCAGCCGCCCCGTGATGCGCCCGAAGGAAAAAGTGCCGGTGAGCGTTTCAAGATCGATCCGGCGCATGTGTGCGTCCGCCGCCACCCGCGGCAGCACTCCGAATGGTTCTATGGCCCGCAGGTTTTCCAGACGGACCGTGCCGTCGAAGACCTGTGCCTCGAGCGCGCCATCAATGGACCAGACCTCGTTTTGCACGCGAAGGCCGGGCAACTGCCCACCCAGCGTGCCGCCGAACACCGGCCAGTCCAGCGCCCGGCACAGCGCGGCCAGATCGATCGGCTCCAGCACTGCGCGAAAATCGGCGTCCAGCTGCGGCAGTCCGACCTTGCTCAGGGCAAGCCGCTGCACGTGCACCGCCCCTTCGAGCAGCGGCTGGCGCCACGGCGCCAGCAGTTCGAGGTCGCGGCCCTGCGCCCGGAACGACACTTCGGATGGCCCCAGCGGGATGCGGCCGATGCTCCCCGCGCGCCATTGCAGGGACGACGGTGCAGGACCGGTATTTGCCCAGCGCACCTGTCCGGACAGGCCATCCACGGCAAGCCCGAGTCGGCCGGCGCTGAGCGCGACCCCGGACAGTTCGGCCGTCAGCGCCGTCAGGCTGCCGCTGCGCAGCGACACGCTGCCGCGCGCCGTGCCCTGGGCGGTGAGGCCATCCAGCGGCGTCCCGATCAGAAAGGGCTGGACATCGGTCGCAAACAGGGGCGCCAGGGCGGAGGCATCGAAGGCCAGTTCAGCGCTTTCAAGCCTCAAGCCGGCCTTGCTGATCAGGCCCGTGGCCGCGAGCGTGCCGGCCGTGCCCTGCCTGAGGTGCAGGCCTTCGATACGCCAATGGTCCTTAGAGTCGAGCGCGACGAGCTCGGCCGTCGTGGGCAGTGCGCTGAAATCCAGAAACAGCGGTTCCGCGTACACCTGCCCGCCGCGGCCTTGTGCCTGCACGGTCCAGCGCTGCGGCCCGCTGTCCCAGCGCGCACGGCCGTGCGCGGCAAGATTCTCGGCGGCATAGCGGCCGGAAGGTTCCTGGTAGCTCAGGGAGCGCGTGTCTATCACCAAGGTAGCCGTGGTTGTCGCCGGGCCGAGGGTTGCGCGCAGCGTCAGGTCCACGTTGCCGGCAAACTCCCCGGGCATGGCCTGCCCGAAGGCGGCCGCCAGCTTGCGCAGGTCTTCGGCCTTCTGGCCGTGCACGCGCACGGCAAGGTTCATGTCGGCGGCGGACTGCTGCAGTGTCGCGAGCAGACCGTGGCGCGGGACTTCGAGCCGGGCACGCCAGCTCTCGGCGTTGCCGAATGCGCCTTCCAGTGTTCCCTGCAGTCGGCCCCAGCCGGGGATCGTTGCCGAAAATCTGCCGCGCTCGCAGCGCAGTTCGGTCGCCACAAACCGTGTCGAGCAATGCGCCTGCAGCTTTGTCGCTGCCACGCGTCCCGCCCACTGGACGGTCGCCACATCAAGGCGCAGCGCGGACGGGGACAGATAGGTCAGGGTTACGTTGTCGGCGCGCCAGGTCGGCCCTGCCACCGAGCCGACATTGACGGTGATTTCCTGCGCCGGCGCGCGTGGCGCAATCGCCCCGAGCCCGGCCAATGACAGAACTGCCAGCTTTTGCACGCAGGCATGGTCGCACGTTCCGAAATACTGTCGCCAGCCGGGCCAGCGTCCCGTGGCCGGCTAAATCCGTATCCGCGCCCAGTGTCCCTGGCGCCAGTAGCGGCGAAACACCGCCACCTGGGTCAAGCGATAAAGCTCCTGCCCCAGCCAGATGCCAAGCAGGCCAAGGCCCCACACCGGGCCAACCAGATACGCCAGCGGTGTGAACATGCCCCACTGCGTCAGCACGCTGACGCGCATCACCCGCCGCGCCTCGCCGGCGCTCATCAGCACCTGCATGTACACGCGCTTGATGCCCTCGATTACCACCGCCAGGCCGGCGATGCGCATCGGCCAGCGGGCCAGCGCGACGGTGTCCGGGTTGTGCAGGAAAAGGCCCAGGATCAGGTCCGGCGCCAGCATCATCGGCGCGCCCAGCAGGCCAAGGCCCAGCATGCCCACGCGCAGGGTGTCGCGCGTCCAGCGTCTGGCATCGGCGACGTCGCCGCGCCCCAGTGCCTGCCCGACCAAGGTCGCCGCCGCCATCGCCAGGCCCATGCCGGGCAGGATGGCGACCGTCATCAGGTTGATCAGCACGTTGGCGGCGGCCAGTTCCGCCGTGCCGATGCGCCCGATGATCCAGTACAGCGCCACCAGGCCGGCTGACATCGACACATGCTGCAGGCCGGCCGGCACCGAGATGCGCACCAGCACGGCGTAGTCCTGGCGCCGCGGCCGGCGGCGCAGGAAGCCGCCTTCGAGCGCGTAGCGCCAGCCGAAGCCGTAGTAGATGGCGGTGCCCAGCAGCACCGACAGCGCGGTGCCCAGCCCAGAGCCGATCACGCCCAGCGCCGGGGCGCCGAAGTGGCCGTAGATGAACAGGTAATTCAGCAGCACGTTGCTGGCGTGCATGATCAGCAGCGTGGTCATGTACAGGCGCGACTGGTCGATGCCGTTCCAGTAGCCGCGAAAGGCATAGTTCATGGCCATCAGCGGCCCGGCCAGCATGCGGATCTGGAAATAGGGCACGGCGCCGGCAATCACCGCCGGGTCCGGGTTCAGCAGCGGAAAGAACCGCGGCGCCAGCAGGCACAGCGCCAGCGTCAGCAGCGGACCGACGATCAGGATCAGCAACAGGCTGGCGTTCAGCGGCACGGCGGTCTCGTCCAGCCGGCCCTCGCCCTTGCGGCGGGCGGCGATGGCCTGCACGCCCACCGACAGGCCAAGGATCATGGCCTGGCAGGTGAACAGCACGAAGCTGCCCAGGCCCACTGCCGCCAGCGCGGCATCGCCAAGGCCGCCCACCATGGCGGTGTCGACCACGTTCAGCAGGCTCTGCGAGACCATCGCCGCGATGATGGGCAGCGCCAGCGCCAGGATGCGTTTGAGGCGTTCCGGTTCGATGAACGGACGGCGCCGACGCGATAGGGCGCCAATATCGGCGCCCGGCTGGTAATCGGGCGCGCCGGTCAGTGCATCGCCGGCCGGCGCCGCCGCGTCACGCGGCGCGGTCAAGCCTGGGAGTCGTCACGCCGCGCGTGTGCGGCGGCAGCGTCGTCCGTGCCGGGTGTGACGCCCAGTTCCTGCAGGGCGGCGGTGATCTTGGCCATGCGCTCCTCGATCGCCTCGATGTGATCGAGCACGGTGTCCAGCGACCGGCTGACCGGGTCCGGCAGGTCGCCGCGCAGGCCGTAGGCGGCAAAGCCGATGCGGGCGGCGGTTTCGCGCCGGCGCTCGGCATCTGCCACCACGATGCGACCGGGGATGCCGACCACGGTGGCGCCGGCCGGCACGTCCTTGACCACCACCGAGTTGCTGCCGACCCGCGCGCCCTGGCCCATGGTGATCGGTCCGAGTATCTTGGCCCCGGCGCCGACCACGACGTCGTTTTCCAACGTGGGGTGGCGCTTGCCCTTCTCCCAGGTGGTGCCGCCCAGGGTCACGCCGTGATAGAGCGTGCAGTCGTCGCCGATTTCGGCCGTCTCGCCAATCACCACGCCCATGCCGTGGTCGATGAAAAAACGCCGTCCGATGCGCGCGCCGGGGTGAATCTCGATGCCGGTCAGAAAGCGCGACAGATAGGCCACAGCCCGCGCTGGCCAGCGCAGGTTCAGTCCCCACAGCCAGTGCGCCAGGCGGTGCAGCCACAGCGCATGCAGGCCGGGGTAGGTGGTGAACACCTCGAAGCGGTTGCGCGCCGCCGGGTCGCGGGCGAACACGCAGTCGATGTCTTCTCGCAGGCGGTTCAGCATCAGGGGTCGCTCTTGACATCGGCGGCCGCGATGGCCCGCCCGGTGGCGGACAGAATGCCGCGCAAGATCTGGATTTCATTCTGGTCCGGTGCCGCGCGGTTGACAAGCGCGCGCAGGCGGCGCATCGAGCGCTGCGGATTGTTCGGCAACAGGAAATTGAGTGCCTTCAGGGTCTGCTCCAGGTGCACGAACAGGCGCTCGACCTCGTCGCGGGTGGCCGGCGGGCTGAGCGTTTCGGCTGCCATTTGATGCGTGCCTGCCCGGCGGTAAAGCTCGTAGGCCAGCACCTGCACCGCGGCGGCGAGGTTCAGCGACGCAAACTCCGGGTTGCTGGGTATGGCCACGCGCTGTTGGCACAGATCCAGATCGGCATTGCTCAGGCCTGAATGCTCCGGACCGAACACCAGCGCCGCTTCGCCGGTCGCGGCATGCTCCAGGACCTGCCGGGCACAGGCGCGCGGATCCAGGGGCGGCAGCTCGATGCTGCGCGCGCGGACACTGGCGCCAATCACCAGCGTGCAGTCGGCAATCGCCGCCGGCAGGCTGTCGCACAGCACGGCGTCGGTGAGCACCCGATCGGCGCCCGCGGCGCGGGCAGTGGCCTCCTCGTGCGGAAAGAATTTCGGTCGCACCAGGTACAGGCGGGTCAATGCCATGTTGTGCATGGCGCGCGCCACGGCGCCGATATTGCCCGGATGGGTGGTGCCTACCAGCACGATGCGGATATGGGAAAGAGCCGTCATGGGGGCGAATTTTAGCGCTCGGTTCGGTGCGCCTCGGCCAGACGCAGGGTCCGGCCGTCGGGTAGCCACCGGCACGCGTTAAAATCACCCTTCAATCGCCGCACGGTTCTCGTGCCTGGCGTGCCTGTTGCAGCGAGTTTTGTCATGTCGCCATCGATCACCATCGCCGTGCGCGCCGCCCGCGCTGCGGGCGATTTCCTGTTGCGCACCGGCGAGCGCCTGCACGAGCTGCGCATTGAGCTGAAAGGCCCCAACGATTTCGTCAGCGAGGCCGACCGTGAGGCCGAACGGCGCATCGTCGAGATCATCCGCCGTGCCTATCCGGACCACGCCATCCTGGGCGAGGAGGGCGGCGCGCAGGGCGAGATCGGCAGTCACGGCGCGCGCTGGATCATCGATCCGCTGGACGGCACCACCAACTACCTGCACGACCTGCCGTGGTACTCGGTGTCGATCGCGCTCGAAATCAGGGGTCGGCTCGAAGTCGGCGTGGTCTACGACCCGGTTCGCAACGAACTGTTCGTGGCCGAGCGCGGCAAGGGCGCTCGCCTGGACGACCGGCGCCTGCGCGTCAGTCAGCACACCAAGCTGGCCGGTGCGGTCATCGGTACCGGCTTCCCGTTCAAGTCGCAGCGGCATCTGGATGCCTACACGGAGTCCTTCAAGGCCGTGTCACTGGCCGGTTGCGCCATCCGCCGTGCCGGCTCGGCAGCGCTGGATCTGGCCTACGTGGCCGCCGGCCGCTTCGACGGTTTCTGGGAGCTTGGCCTGCAGCCGTGGGACATCGCCGCCGGGGTGCTGCTGATCCAGGAAGCCGGCGGCGTGGTCACCGACATTCGCGGCGGCGATCAGTTGATGAAGACCGGTAATGTGGTCGGCGGAAACCTGCGCGTGCACCAGGCGTTGATGGACGCCGTAAAGCCGCACCTGGGGCCGGATCTGTCGGCCTGAATCGCAGACCTTCAGATAAGAAAGCGCATGCGTGGCAACCTGTTAGGCGTGTAATTTCGCCCGATTAATAAGCCATCCCCTCAGGGCGGACGTGCGCGATATACGGCGTCGCTGGGGTGGCCGGCATGCCATGCGAACCAGTATTCGGTGGCCGTGGGTACCGGCTTGCCGTCGGCATCGCTGACCAGCGCGCGCTGGTCGGCGTAGTTGAAGTCGATGTGATACGTGGTGCCGGCGAATTCGTCCGTGAAGGCTGTGTCGTGGGCAGCCAGTTCCACGAACGGATAGGCCTTGTAGCGACCCTCATGGCCCAGGACGAGCACCGGCTCCTTCGGGTGATAGCGGTCGTTGCGCGCGGCCACCGGGAAGCGCAGCTCGCTATCGGAGACGTAGTCGGCGTAGGGATCCCGGCCGTAGGGGCGGTCATGACCGGTGTTTGCGGTCAGCACCTCGGTTTTCGGGTAGCGCGTCAGCCAGTCGGCCCAGCTGGTTTCCGTCGCGTCGATGGCTGTCAGCCGTTGCCCCTTGCGTGGTCCGGCAATGGCCAGCCCTTCCATCGGCAGCCAGAGTGACTCGCTGGCGCGGTCGAACAGCAGCGTGCCGCTGTTGTAGACCAGCCCGGAGACGCCGAACCGGTCGGCGCCCGCGGCGGATCGGGCATCGAAGCCCGCCACGGTGCCGCTCAGCGGGCTGTAGACGAGGACAAACGGCTGTTCGCCGATGCGGTCGTTGACCACCTCGTGCCAGACCAGCACGCTTCGCGGATAGGCGCGGGCGACGCCGCCGATCACCACGCCGACCACACGTTCCTCGAAGCCCATGCCGACGTCGCTGGCCGGTCTGAACTTGGGATCGTCCAAGGCCGGGATGCCGTCGCGCGGCTGTCCGCCATTGGCCAGGCCGGCCGCGGGCAGGTCAAGGCCCGATAGGTCAAAGCCATTCCAGTCATCGGTCGCTGGCTGCGCCCGTGCGGCAAGGCTGCCTGCCAGCAGCAGGCCAAGCGCCAGTCGGCGGCCGACCCGCAGCGCCATCAACGCAGCGCTGCGTTGATGGCGTCCAGCTGCGCCGCGCCCGGACACAGACTGGCATGGGGCAGACTGTTCAGCGCGGCGGCATCGGTGCCCAGCATGGCGTGCATCTCGGTCGGCTCGGCGTCCAGGTACAGCAGGCCGGTCAGCACGCTGCCGTCGGCCTGGTGGCGCTGCAGGTAGTTCATGGCGCCGATACGGTCGTAGGGGTCGTAGTCCTCAGCCAGTTTTTTCAGATGCAGCATCGAGCCATCGTGCAGGGTCACCGTGTGGCGATCGCCCGGCGCATAGGCCGCGGTGATTTCCTGCGCCAGCGGCACGAAGTCGGCCGCCATCACCGGCCGGTCGTGGCGACGGATATGGCTGTAACTCTTGGTCGAGGCTTCGTGGTTGTTGAAGGTGACGCAGGGCGAGATGACGTCGATGAAGGCAAAGCCCGGGTAGGCGATGGCGGCCTTCAGCAACGGCACCAGCTGCTCCTTGTCGCCGGAGAAGCTGCGCGCCACGAAGCCGGCACCCATCTGCAGGGCGAGCTGCACCAGGTCGATGGGCGTGTACGGATTGGCCTTGCCGGCCTTGCTCTTGGAGCCGACGTCCGCAGTGGCCGAGAACTGGCCCTTGGTCAGGCCATAGGTGCCGTTGTTCTCGACCAGGTACAGCATGTTCACGCCGCGCCGGATGGCGTGGATGAACTGGCCAAGGCCGATCGAGGCGGTGTCGCCGTCGCCGGAGACGCCGATGTAGACCAAGTCGCGGTTGGCGGCGGCGGCGCCGGAGGCGATCGACGGCATGCGGCCGTGCACGGAGTTGAAGCCGTGCGCCGGGCCCAGGAAGTAGGTCGGCGTCTTGGAAGAGCAGCCGATGCCGGACAGCTTGCCGACCCGGTGCGGCGGCAGGTCGAGCTCGAAGCAGGCCTGGATCAGCGCCGCACTGACCGAGTCGTGGCCACAGCCGGCACACAGCGTGGACAGCGAACCCTCGTAATCGCGCCGGGTCAGGCCCAGCGTGTTCTTGGGCAGCTGCGGGTGGTGAATCTTGGGCTTGGGCAGGTAGCTCATGCGGAGGCTCCCATGGCGAGCGCGCGCACCGGTTCCAGGTGCGTGCTGATGCTGTGGACCAGCAGATCAGCGGTGACCGGCATGCCGTCGTAGCTCAGGACCGACACCAGCCTGGCCGGGTCGAGGTTGCCCTCGATCAGCAGCATGGCGCGCAGCTGGCCGTCGCGGTTCTGGTCGACCACGAATACGGTGTCGTGGGCGGCGATGAAGTCGTACACGCGCTGGGTGAACGGGAAGGCGCGCACACGCAGCGCATCCACGTCCAGGCCCTGCGCGGTCAGCGCATCCAGCGCCTCGGGTATCACCTCGGCGGTGGTGCCGATGTAGATGATGCCGGCGCTGTTGCCGTGGTCGCGCAGGGTGGCTGCATCCGGCACCAGCGTGGCGGCGGTGTCGAACTTGCGCCGCAGGCGGTCCACGTTGTCCCGGTACTTGTCGCCGTCTTCGGTGTAGGCGCCCAGGCGATCGTGCCCCGAGCCGCGGGTGAAGAACGCGCCCTTGCTCGGGTGCGTGCCGGGCAGGGTGCGATACGGAATGGCGTCACCGTCGACGTCGAGATAGCGATAGAACTGAAAGCCGTCCTCCAGCTGCTGGGCGGTCAGCACCTTGCCGCGATCCGGCCGGTAGCTGTCGTCCCAGGTGAGCGGCTCCGACAGCCAGTCGTTCATGCCAAGGTCAAGATCGCTCATCACCAGCACCGGCGTTTGCAGCCGCTCGGCCAGGTCGAAGGCCTGCACCGCCATGTCGAAGCATTCCTTGGGCGAGGCCGGGAACAGCAGCACGTGCTTGGTGTCGCCATGCGAGGCGTAGGCCGACGACAGCAGATCCGACTGCTGGGTGCGTGTGGGCATGCCGGTGGATGGCCCGCAGCGCTGGATGTCGAACAGCACCACCGGGATTTCCGCGTAGTAGGCCAGGCCCAAAAACTCGGTCATCAGCGACACGCCCGGCCCGCTGGTGGCGGTGAACGAGCGCGCGCCGTTCCAGGCCGCGCCGACCACCATGCCGATGGCGGCCAGTTCGTCTTCGGCCTGCAGGATGGCGTAGCGCTTGCTGCCGTCCGGGTTGACGCGGTAGTCCTCGCAGTAGGCGCTGAAGGCGTCCACCAGCGAGGTGGACGGCGTGATCGGGTACCAGGCGGCTACCGTCGCACCGGCGTACACGCAGCCCAGGCCCGCCGCCGAGTTGCCGTCCATCAGGATGCGGTCGCCGACCGCGTCGCGCCGCTGCGCATGCATCGGCAGCGGGCAGGCAAAGCGCTCCAGCGCCGCCGCGCGGCCGAGCTCGAAGGCCTGCATGTTGGGCGGAATCAGCTTTTCCTTGCCCTGGAACTGTTCGCGCAGCAGCTGTTCGACGACCTCGGGCTCGATGTCCAGCAGCGCCGACAGGACGCCGACGTAGGCGATGTTCTTGAACAGCAGGCGCTGGCGCGGGTTGGCGAACTGGCGCGTCACCAGCTCGGTCAGCGGCACGCCCAGGAAATTGATGTCCGGCCGCCGCAGCTCGGGCGCCAGTGGCTTGGACGAGTCGTACAGCAGGTAGCCGCCCGGCTCCACGCTGCGCACGTCCTGGGCGAAGGTCTGGCCGTTCATGGCCACCATCAGGTCCACCGTGCCGCGCCGGCCGGTGTAGCCGGCCTCGCTGACGCGGATCTCGAACCAGGTCGGCAGGCCCTGGATGTTGGACGGGAAGATGTTCTTCGGGCCCACCGGCAGGCCCATGCGAAACAGTGCCCGCGCCACCAGGCCGTTGGCGCTGGCCGAGCCGGTGCCGTTGACGTTGGCGAAACGCAGTACGAATTCGTTGACCTTGGCTAGACGCGACATACGCCACCTGCTTGCGGAAGGGTGAGGATGGATTTCTGCATGTCCCAGGCGCCGGTCGGGCAGCGCTCGGCACAGAAGCCGCAGTGCAGGCACAGGTCCTCGTCCTTGACCATGACCCGCCCGGTCGGCACCGGGTCCGACACGTACAGCGGCTGGTCGAGGTTCGTTGCCGGCGCCGTCAGGCGCGTGCGCAGCTCGGCCTCGTCGCCGTTGGTGGTGAAGGTGATGCAGTCTTCCGGGCAGATGTCCACGCAGGCATCGCACTCGATGCATAGGTTCTCGGTGAACACCGTCTGCACGTCGCAGTTGAGACACCGGGCGGCTTCCTTGAGCGCCATTTCGGCGTCGAAGCCCAGCTCCACCTCGACCTTGATGTTCTTCAGAGTCTTGAACTTGTCGGCGTGCGGCACGGCAAGGCGCTGCGTGGCCGCAAAATCGTTGCCGTAGCTCCAGTCGTGCATGCCCATCTTCTGGCTGACCAGGGTCACGCCCTTGGCCGGGCGGTCGGCGTGCAGGTCCTTGCCCTGGCACAGCAGATCCATGGAGATCGCCGCCGCGTGGCCGTGGGCCACCGCCCAGATGATGTTCTTGGGGCCGAATGCCGCGTCGCCGCCGAAGAACACCTGCGGGTGGGTCGACTGGAAGGTGTCGGCGTCGAGCTTGGGCATGTCCCACTGGTCGAATTCGATGCCGATGTCGCGCTCGATCCACGGGAAAGCGTTTTCCTGGCCGATGGCCATCAGTACGTCGTCGCAGGGAATCAGCACCAGCGGTTCGCCGGTCGGCACCAGCCTGCGCCGTCCCTTGTCGTCCCGCTCGGCGCGCATCTTCTCGAACCACACGCCGGACAGGCGGCCGTTGTCGATCTGGAAGGACTTGGGCGCGTGGTAGTCCAGGATCGGGATGCCCTCGTGCATGGCATCTTCCTTCTCCCAGGGCGAGGCCTTCATCTCGTCAAAGCCGCTGCGCACGGTCACGGTGACCTGCTCGCCGCCCAGGCGCAGCGCGGTGCGGCAGCAGTCCATGGCCGTGTTGCCGCCGCCGATCACCACCACGCGCTTGCCGATGGTGTTGATGTGCTCGAAAGCCACCGAGGCCAGCCAGTCGATGCCGATGTGGATGTTGGCGCTGGCCTCCTGACGGCCGGGGATGTCCAGATCCCGCCCGCGCGGCGCGCCGGAGCCCACGAACACCGCGTCGAAACCCTGCTTCAGCAGCCAGCCCATGCTCTGGACCGGCTGGCCGAAGTGGCACTCGACGCCGAAATCCAGAATGCGGTCGACTTCCTCGTCCAGCACCGACTCGGGCAGGCGAAAGGCCGGAATCTGCGTGCGCATGGCGCCGCCGCCGCGCTGATCCTTCTCGTACAGCACCACCTCGTAACCGAGCGGCAGCAGGTCGCGCGCCACCGCCAGTGAGGCCGGACCGGCGCCGACCAGCGCCACGCGCTTGCCGTTTTTCTTGCTCGGAATGGCCGGCAGGCGGTCGCTGATGTCGTCCTTGAAGTCAGCCGCCACGCGCTTCAAGCGACAGATGGCGACTGGTTTTTCCTCCACCCGGCCGCGCCGGCAGGCCGGCTCGCAGGGGCGGTCGCAGGTGCGCCCGAGCACGCCCGGGAACACGTTCGAGAACCAGTTCAGCATGTAGGAGTCGGTGTAGCGCCCGGCGGCGATCAGCCGGATGTATTCGGGCACGTTGGTGTGGGCCGGGCAGGCCCATTGACAGTCGACTACCTTGTGAAAATGTTGCAGGTCGGAGATGTCTGTTTTTTTCAAGGACGGAGACCGCTGGCACGGCAGGGTGGGGGGGACAGAAAATTCCCTTATTGAACCATAAGGCCCCCTGGGGAGGCGCTGAATGAACCCATGCAGGATTTCTCAGCGCCCGCCATCGAAAAGCGTGGTTTTTCGATGGCTCAAAAAATCAATGGCTTGCAGCCACCGATTTTGGCAGCGCGTCCCTGTGCTGCAGGAAACACTGAATACCTCAGCGTTTCCCTATCGGCGCTGTGCGGCGACTCTTTGCCCGGGGCTGGCGCTTCAGCCGCTGAACACCGCCGCGTCGGCGCAGAACGCCTGCATGCCCAGATCGGTCAGTGGATGGTCGGCCACGCCGGCCAGGATGGCGGCCGGCACGGTCAGGATGTCGGCGCCGGCCAGCAGCATTTCGGACACCTGCGCCGGGTTGCGGATGCTGGCGGCCAGCACCTCGCTGCGGATGTCGTAGTGCGCGAACACGGTGACGATTTCCTGCACCAGCCGCGAACCGGAATCCTGCCGCGGGCCACCGCAGGCCACGAATTCGGTGTTGTAAAAACGGGTCTCGCCGTCGACCTGATACAGCGAGTTGCCCGGCGGGCCGGCCGGATCGTCATGTTTGGCCAGGTAATCGGCCACCCGCCCCAGGAATGGGCTCACGCAACTGGCGCCGGCGTTGGCGGCCCAGAAGGCCTGCGTGGTGTTGAACACCAGCGTGGCGTTGGTGTGGATGCCCTGCTCCCACAGGGCGCGAATGACCTTCAGGCCCGTGAACGGATCGGCGCCGGCGTCGGCCGTCCGGTAGCCACCGATGGGCACCTTGATGACCGCATTGCTGCCCAGGGCCGCCAGTTCCTGCGCCTGCACCAGCATCGCGTCCTGCGTCAGTTCGGTCAGTTCCAGGCTCACCGGGTTCGGCGCCAGCAGCTGGAGGATGTCGGTCAGCATGCTCTTGGCCTGCTGCCAGGAGGTGGCGCCCGCCTTTTTGAGCAGCGTGGGATTGGTGGTCACGCCGTTGATGATGCCGGCCCGGTACAGCGGCTCGATGTCGCGGATGTCGGCGCTGTCGGCAAAGATGCGCGGCGCCCGGTCGGCCGGGTGGCGCTGGTCGCGGATGGTCGGCATGACGCGGCGGCGCTGCTGGATGGCGGGGCTGAAGTCGGCGGGGTTGAACATGGCGGTTTCCTGTGGTGCGGGCTGGCCGATTCTAGCAACCCGCGCCGGCTTGCCCGGCGTCAAGCCGTCGCCGCACTGCCTTCCGGAAATGGCCCATTCACGCGTAAAGTAAACGGCCGATCGGCCAGTCCCGGCCCTTTTTTCCTGTCCCGGAGCGCCTCATGAACAAGCCCCTCGAAGCCGGTTTCGGCGGCACGCATTTCATCCGTATCGACCCGCAGCGCTGCGAATTTCTGGTGCCGCGCTGGGCGTTCACGGACCCGGCGGTGCTGGACAAGGAGCGGGAGGAGATTTTCGCGCGCTGCTGGCTGTACGTCGGTCACGCGTCGGAAATCCCGAAAGCCGGCGATTTCGTGGCGCGCAAGGTCGGCGGCCGGCAGCTGTTCCTGTGGCGCGGCGAGGACGGCGTGCCCAAGGTCTACTTCAACACCTGCACCCACCGCGGCGCCATGGTGTGCCGCGAGAAACAGGGCAACGCCAGGCGCCTGACCTGCCCGTATCACGGCTGGACCTTCGACACCCGCGGCGGCATGGTCGAGCAGCCGGGTGCCAGCGGTTTTCCGGACGACTTCTTCGCCAATGGCGCCAAGGACCTGATCTCGCCGGCCAAGGTCGAGGCCTACCGCGATTTCGTGTTCGTGAATTTCGACCCGAACGCCGTTGACCTGACGACCTATCTTGCCGGCGCCGCCGAGTACCTGGACCTGGTGGCCGACCAGGGCGGGCAGGGCATGGAAGTCACGCCCGGCGAGCAGGCCTATTCCATGCGCGCCAACTGGAAGCTGCTGTACGAGAACAGCGCCGACGGCTACCACGCCATCACCGCCCACGCGTCCTATTTCGACTACCTGCGCGCCACGGTCGGCGTGTTCCGTGAGGACTTCGATCCGCACGACGTCGGCGGCGGCGGCAGGAGCCTGGGCAACGGCCACGCGGTCATCGAGTATCAGGCACCGTGGGGCCGGCCGGTGGCGCAATGGGTGCCGCAGTGGGGCGAGTCGGGCAAGGCGGAGATCGCGCGCGTCAAGGCGGAGCTTGCCGGCCGCCTGGGCGAGCAGCGGGCCGACCGCATCGCCAACTGGAACCGCAACATCCTGATTTTTCCGAACCTCATCATCAACGACATCATGGGGCTGACCATCCGCAGCTTCCAGCCGGTCACGCCCGGCTACCTGGAAGTCACCGCCTGGTCGCTGGCGCCGCGTGGCGAGCATCCGGAAATGCGCGCCTGGCGCCAGTACAACTTCAACGAGTTCCTGGGACCGGCCGGCTTTGCCACGCCGGACGACGTGGAAATGCTCGAGCTGTGCCAGCAGGCCTACCAGAACATGCCGGAAGTCGCCTGGAACGACATCTCCAAGGGCATGAACCGGCCGGATGCCAACCAGGGCGACGACGAGGTGCAGATGCGCTCGTTCTGGATTCGCTGGGACGAACTGATGGGCGCCGCCCGCTGAGGCACGCTCTGGTCAAACACAAGGAAACACGACAATGGCACTGCTGACCCGGGCCGACGTGGAGGATTTTCTCTACCACGAGGCGGCCCTGCTGGACGACTGGAAGACGATGGAGTGGGCCGAGCTGTTCACCGAGGATGGCGAATACCTGGTGCCGCCGATGGACATCCCGGACGCCGACAAGGCCGAAGCGCTGTTCATCATCAACGACGACCACCACCGCCTGGTGCAGCGCGCCAAGCGCCTGACCCGGCGCACGGCGCACGTCGAGTTCCCGCATTCCAAGGTGCGCCACACCATCCACAACGTGCGCATCCTGGAGCAGGACGAAGCCGGCCTGACGGTGGCCAGCAACCAGGTGGTGTATCGCGCCAAGCGGCAGAACCTGGATACCTTCGTGTGTCACACCATCCACAAGCTGGTGCGCACCGCCGACGGCCTGCGCATCCGCAGCAAGCGGGTGATGCTGGACATCGATGGCCTGCGTCCGCACGGCATGATCAGCGCGATCCTTTAGAACCGAAGCCCAAACGCGAGGAGAAACAGCATGTTTCGTTACAAGAAACTCGGTTACGTCGCACTGAACGTCACCGATCTGTCGCGGTCAGTGCCCTTCTACCGCGACATCGTTGGCCTGCAACTTAATGAACAGATCGAAGGCGGCCCGGCCTTCTTCGCCTGCAGCGCCGATCATCACAACGTGGTGCTGCACCAAGGCGGCGAGCCGGGTCTGAAGCGCGTCGGCTGGGAAATGGAGCAGCCTGAGGAGCTCGACCGCCTGTTCGAGCACCTGCAGAAGGTTGGCCTGAATCCGGTCGAGCTGCCGGCCGAAGAATGCCGCGCCCTGCGCCAGCAGCGCACCATTCGCATCAAGGAGCCGTTCAGCGGCCTGACCTTCGAGTTCTACGAAGGCCAGCTCGAACGCGGCAGCACCTACACGCCCACGGTCACCAAGATCGCCCGCCTGGGGCACGTGGTGCTCAACGTCGAGCGCTGGCCGGAAGCGGTCAAGTTCTTCAAGGAAACGCTCAATTTCCGCATCTCGGACTACGTGGACGGCTTCATCGCCTTCATGCGCTGCTTCCCGAACCCTTACCACCACTCGCTTGGCATCGGCAACGCGGCCGCCACGCGCAAGGAGCCGGGCCTGAACCACGTCAACTTCATGGTCACCGACATGGACGACATCGGCTGTGCGCTGACGCGCGTCAAGCGCCACGACGTGCCGATCGTCTATGGCCCCGGCCGGCATCCGCCGTCGGGCAGCATCTTTCTGTACTTCCTGGACCCGGACGGCATGACGCTGGAGTACAGCTTCGGCATGGAAGAGTTCCCGGAGGAGCGCCCGCGCAAGGCAAGGGTGCTCGAAGCGCGGCCCGAATCGCTCGACTACTGGGGCAACGTGCCCGACCCGCGTTTTGCCTCCACCGGCCGCTTCGAGCCGGCCAGCGAGGGCTGAGGATGGGTGGTCCGCAAACCGGCCTGCACGGGGGCCGCGCGGCCATCGTCAGCGGCGCGGCAAAGGGCATAGGCCGCGCCATCGCCCGCGAACTGGCGCGCGAGGGTGCCGACCTGCTGCTGGCCGACGTGGACGGCGACACGCTGCAGGCCACCGCCGCCGCCATCGGCAGCGAATACGGCGTGCGCGCCGCCTGCCATGTGGCGGATCTGGCCACCGAGGCGGCCAACCAGGGCATGGTCGAGGCCGCGCTGGCGGCATTCGGCCGCATCGACATCCTGGTCAACAACGCCGGCGGCGGCGTGATCAAGCCGTTTCTCGAACATACGCCCGAGACCCTGCACACCACCATCGACCGCAACCTGTGGACGGTGCTGTGGGCCTGCCGCGTGGTGCTGCCGGTCATGCTCCGGCAAGGCTATGGGCGGGTGGTCAGCATTGGCGCCGATTCGGTGCGAAATGGCCTGTGGGACCACGCCGCCTACAACGCCGCCAAGGGCGGCGTGCACGGCCTGACCACCGGCCTGGCGCGCGAATTCGCGGCCCAGGACATCACCTTCAACACCGTCGCGCCGTGCGCCGTGCGCACCGAGCAGGTGGACGAATTGATCCGGGCCTACCCGCAGATGTTCGACAAGTTCGTCAGCGTGATTCCCAAGGGCCGGCCCGGTGAGATGAGCGAAGTGGCCTCGGTGGTGAGCTTCCTGGCATCGCCGGCCGCATCGTTCGTGACCGGGCAGGTGATCAGCGTCAACGGCGGCAGCACCATGCTGTGAGCGGCGGCTGCCGCGCCGAACCAATCAGAAGGCGTCAGGGCGCCAGATAGACCGTCACCGGCACGTCTGACTGGCACAGCACCGCGCTGATCGGCAGCTGCAGCGGGTCGCGCTGCGCCAGGGCGCGGGCATAAACCGCCCGCTTGGACGCACCGGCCAGCGGCAGGTGGATGTGCCGACAGCCGAGCAGGGCCCTGAGCGTCAGGCTCAGCCGTGGATGCGCCGCGGCCGGTGGATCGACGGCCGCCAGCAGGGTCGCGCCGGTGGGATCCAGCGCTGCGGCCAGGCCCGGCGCGCCGGGAAACAGCGACGCGGTGTGGCCGTCCTCACCCATGCCAAGGACCACGCAGTCTAACGGCTGCGGCAGCTGCGCCAGGGCCGCGGTGCGCTCGGCAATGGCCGCCGCCGGCGTCGCGGCGCCATTCCACAGGGGCACGAAATGGGCCGCTGCCGCAGCCCCTTGCAGCAGATGCTGGCGCAGCAGGGCGGCATTGCTGTCCGGGTGGTCGTCGGGCACCCAGCGCTCGTCGGCCAGCGTGATCCACACCCGCGACCAGTCGAGTTCGGCATCGCGCAGGCACTGAAAAAAGCCGATCGGGCTGCGTCCGCCGGACACCACCAGGCTGGCGCGTTCCCGCGCCGCGAGGGCGGCCGCCAGCGATGCGCTGACTGCGTCGGCCAGGGCGGCCGCGGCCTCTGATGGCGAGGAAAACTGCCGTTCCTGGACAGCCATCAGGCCTCCTCGCGCCAGGCCAGGCCATCGCGCAGGATCAGCGCACTCGCCGCGGCCGGGCCCCAGGTGCCGGCGGTGTAGGGCTTGGGTGGTTCGTCAAGCGCGTGCCAGCCTTCCAGGATCGGATCGACCCAGCGCCAGGCGGCGGCCAGCTCGTCGCGGCGCATGAACAGCGTCAGATTGCCCTGGATGACTTCCATCAGCAGGCGCTCGTAGGCCTCCCACTGGCGGTGCTTGAAGGTCTCGGCAAAGTCCAGGTCCAGCGCCACCGGTTTTACGCGCATGCCCTCGCCGGGCACCTTGACCAGCAGGAACAGCTTCACGCCCTCGTCCGGCTGCAGGCGGATGACCAGCCGGTTGGCCTCCCCCGAGGATGGCGACTGCGGCAGGATGGCATGCGGCACCGGGTGGAAATTGACCACGATCTCGGCCATGCGCTCCGGCAGCCGTTTTCCCGTGCGCAGGAAGAACGGCACGCCCGACCAGCGCCAGTTGTCGACTTCGGCCTTGATGGCGACGTAGGTTTCGGTGCGGCTGTCGGCGGGAATGCCCGGTTCGTCCAGGTAGCCGGGCACGGGCTTGCCGTTCACGGCGCCAGCGCGGTACTGACCACGCACGGTCTTTTCCTTGATGTTGGCGGCGTTGATCGGCCGCAGGGCGCGCAGCACCTTGAGCTTTTCGTCGCGCACGGCGTCGGCGTTGATGCTGGTTGGCGGCTCCATGGCCACGATGCACAGCAGCTGCAGCATGTGGCTTTGCACCATGTCGCGCATGGCGCCGGACGGATCGTAGTACTCGCCGCGGCCCTCGGCGCCGACCTGCTCGGCGATGGTGATCTGCACGTCGCGCACCGAGCCGCGGTTCCACAGCGGCTCGAAGATGGAATTGCCAAAGCGCAGCGCCAGCAGGTTCTGCACCGGCTCCTTGCCCAGGTAGTGGTCGATGCGGAATATCTGCTGTTCCGGAAAGATGCTGCCGACGGCTTCGTTGATGGCCTCGGCGCTGGCGCAGTCGTGGCCGAGCGGTTTTTCGAGCACCACCCGGGTCAGCGGCGTGACCAAGCCGTGCCGGGCCAGGCCCTCGCAGATCGGTCCGAACAGCCGGGCGGCGGTCGAAAGATAAAACACCCGCACCCGATCGGCACGGTTCTGGAACCACGCCGGCAGGGCGGAAAAGCCGTCCGGGTTGGTGCCATCTACCGGCAGGTAGTCGATATGGGCGCAGAAGTCGCCCCAGGTGGCGTCGTCGAAATCGGCGGCGGGGATGAACTGGCGGCAGTTGTCGCTGAGCAGCCCCAGATACTCTTCACGGCTCAGGCCGCGCCGGGCCAGGCCCAGAATGCGCCAGCCGGCCGGGCGCTTGTTGTCGCGAAAGGCGTAATACAGCGCCGGCAGCAGTTTGCGCAGGGCAAGATCGCCGGTGGCGCCAAAGAAAATCAGGTCAAAGTCTTGCAGGGGACTCATCATTGCGCTCCGTGGCCCTCGGGCTGGTTCACAGGTCTGGCATCGGGATTGCTGTTTTCATGCCAGAACCCTTGCCGGGCCGGCTCGCTCGGGCGCCGCAGCGCCCCACGCACCACAGGAGATTGCGCATGGCCATCCACCCGGTAATCGCGGCGGTTACCGAACGCATCCGCCGCCGCAGCCAGCCGACCCGGCAAGCGTACCTTGCCCGCATGACACACGCGCGGCGTGCGGGTCCGGTGCGCAAGGGCCTGCCCTGCGCCAACCTGGCGCATGCCTGCGCGGCGGCCGGCACGTCCGACAAGGCCGCCCTGACCGGCGGCGAGGCGGTCAACATCGCCATCGTATCCGCCTACAACGACATGCTGTCGGCCCACCAACCGCTCGAAACCTACCCGGCCATCCTCAAGAAGGCAGCGGCGGAAATGGGCGCCGTGGCGCAGTTCGCCGGCGGCGTGCCGGCCATGTGCGACGGCGTCACGCAGGGTGAGGCCGGCATGGATCTGTCGCTGTTCTCGCGCGACACGATCGCCCTGGCCACCGCCGTGGCACTGTCGCACAACGTGTTCGACGGCGCGCTGTGCCTGGGCGTGTGCGACAAGATCGTGCCGGGGTTGCTGATCGGCGCCCTGGCCTTTGGCCACCTGCCGGTGATCTTCGTGCCGGGCGGGCCGATGCCGTCCGGCCTGCCCAACGCCGAGAAGGCGAAAATCCGCCAGTTGTATGCCGAGGGCAAGATCGGCCGCGAGGGCTTGCTGGAGGCTGAATCGCGCGCCTATCACGCGCCCGGCACCTGCACCTTCTACGGCACCGCCAACACCAACCAGATGCTGATGGAGCTGATGGGCCTGCACCTGCCGGGCACCGCCTTCGTGAATCCCGGCACGCCGCTGCGCGATGCGCTGACGGCGCAGGCCGGACGGCGTGCGGTGCAGCTTGCCCGCGGCGAACACCTTGCGCCGCTGTACGAGGTGGTGGACGAGCGCTCGATCGTCAACGGCATGGTCGGCCTGCTGGCCACCGGCGGCTCCACCAATCACGCGCTGCATGTGCCGGCCATTGCCGCGGCGGCCGGCATCGTCGTCGACTGGGACGATCTGGCCGAGCTGTCGTCCGTGGTGCCGCTGCTGGCGCGGGTCTATCCGAACGGCAGCGCCGACGTGAACCAGTTCCACGCCGCCGGCGGCATGGCTTTCGTGGTGCGGGAGCTGCTTGGCGGCGGGTTGCTGCACCGCGAGGTCTGCACCGTGGCCGGGTCGGACCTCGCCGATTACGCTCAGGCGCCGTACCTGGATGCCGAGGGCCAACTGGCCTGGCGCGATGCACCGGCGACCAGTGGGGACACGAGCATCCTGCGTCCGCTAACCGATCCGTTCAGCCCCGATGGCGGGCTGCGGGTGCTCACCGGCCGGCTCGGCCGGGCCGTCATCAAGACCTCGGCGGTCGCCGCGCAGCACCGCGTGGTGCAGGCCCCGGCGCGGGTGTTCGATACCCAGGAGGCCCTGCAGGCGGCCTTCAAGCGCGGCGAGCTGGAACGGGATTTCGTGGCCGTGGTGCGTTTTCAGGGCCCGCGCGCCAACGGCATGCCCGAGCTGCACAAGCTGACGCCGACGCTGGGCGTGTTGCAGGACCGCGGCTTCAAGGTCGCGCTGGTCACTGACGGGCGCATGTCCGGGGCCTCGGGCAAGGTGCCGGCGGCGATTCATGTGAGCCCGGAATGCCTGGCCGGCGGACCGCTGGCGCGGGTGCGCGATGGCGACCTGCTGCGTGTGGATGCCGAACGCGGCGAGCTGACCACGCTGGTGCCGGACGCCGAATGGGCGGCGCGCGTGCCGACGGTTCCCGATCTCGATGGCGCGCACTGGGGCTGCGGGCGCGAGTTGTTCGGCTTTGCCCGCGCCTTGGCCGTGAACGCCGAACAGGGTGGGGGCTTCATTGCCGCCTGTCCGCCGCCGTCGGTCGGCGCGCCGCTCATGGCGGTGGAGGTGGGGGCATGAGCGTGATCGACATCCTGCGCCTGGGCCCGGTCATGCCGGTGCTGGTCATCGACGAGCTCGACCAGGCCGTGCCGCTGGCGCGGGCGCTGGTGGCCGGCGGCATCCGCGTGCTGGAAGTGACCCTGCGCACGCCGGTGGCGCTGGATGCCGTGCGCGCCATGTGCGCGGCGGTGCCGGAGGCCGTGGTCGGCGTCGGCACGATTACATCGCCGCAGGATCTGGCCGATTCCAAGGCCGCCGGGGCGGTGTTTGGCGTCAGCCCGGGCCTGACCGCCAGCCTGCTGGAGGCGGCCCGCCAAACCGGCCTGCCGCTGCTGCCCGGCACCATGACGCCGTCGGACGTGATGACGGCCCGCGCCGCCGGGCTCACCGCCTGCAAGCTGTTCCCGGCCGCGGTGGCCGGCGGCCTCGGCATGCTCAAGGCCCTGTATGGACCGTTTGCCGACATGGTCTTCTGTCCGACCGGCGGCATCGACGCCGCCAGCGCGCCGCAGTACCTGGCGCTGCCCAACGTGGCCTGTGTGGGCGGCTCCTGGCTGGCGCCCAAGGCCTTGGTGCAGGCGGGCGACTGGCCGGCCATCACGGCGCTGGCCAAGGCCGCCTCCAGGCTTCGCTAGCGAAACGCGGAAGCCGCACGGGCTGACGGCCTGTGGTGCTGCATGGCGCGCCCCGCGCAGGCATCATCGTGGGCCGGAATCCTCATGCGGAGCCTGCCTGTGCCACGACTGCCCACGCTCTACATCCCGCACGGCGGTGGGCCGTGCTTTTTCATGGACTGGAACCCGCCGGACACCTGGGATCGCATGGCCGCCTGGTTGCGCGGCATCGACGCCGGGCTCGGCCAGCGGCCGCGGGCGGTGTTGTTGATTTCCGGCCACTGGGAAGAGCCCGTGGTCAGCGTCAACGTCCAGGCCCGGCCGCCGCTGCTGTTCGACTACTACGGCTTCCCGCCGCATACCTATCAGCTCAAATACCCGGCGCCCGGCGATCCGGCGCTGGCAGCCCGGGTGCGCGAGTTGCTGCAAGCGGGCGGGGTGCCGACCCGCGCCGAAACCGAGCGCGGCCTGGATCACGGCGTGTTCGTGCCGTTCTTGCTGGTTTATCCGGAAGCCGACGTGCCAATCGTGCAGCTGTCCCTGCACGCCAACCTGGACGCCGCCGCGCATCTGGCGATCGGCGTCTTGCTCGAACCGCTGCGCGACGAGGGCGTGCTGATCGTCGGCAGCGGCATGAGTTATCACAACATGCGCGGCCTGATGGGCGGCGCGGACCCGGCGCGCGATTCGCTGGCCTTCGACAGCTGGCTGGGCGATGCCTGCACGGCTGAGCCGGCCGCGCGCAGCAGGCTGCTGGCCGACTGGGAACAGGCACCGGCCGCACGCAGCAGCCATCCCCGCGAGGAACACCTGCTGCCGCTCATGGTGGCCGCCGGGGCCGGCGGCGGCGATCCGGGCCGGCGGGTGTTTCAGGACCGGGTGTTGGGCGCCACCGTGTCGGCCTTCGCCTTCGGCGCCTGAAGGCCGGGCCCGCCGGGCGGCGGAACGAGCGCCAACCAGCCCGGGGCGGCATTTAGCCGGTTCCGCTAATATCCTTGCCGGGCGGGCCGGCAGAAAAACGACCGGCACGCGGCGCCGCCTGTCCATGGCGGCTTGCCACGGCCGGTGTCTCCCGGCCGTCGCCCCGCCCGACCATCACCCCTGTCAGCTTTCGCAACGAGGAGAACGATCATGGCCGACCTGACCGACGCGTCCACCAGCAAATCCGCCACCGTCACCGAGGGCAACCTCAACGGCTTCAAGATTCATTACAACGATGCCGGCCAGGGCGAAGTGGTCATCATGCTGCACGGCGGCGGACCGGGCGCCACCGGCTGGAGCAACTTCAACCGCAACATCGGCTCGTTCGTGGACGCCGGTTACCGGGTGATCCTGCCGGACTGCCCGGGCTTCGGTAAGTCCGACGAGATCGTGTCGGACGTGCAGCGCGGCCTGCTGAACGCGCAGGCGGTCAAGGGGCTGATGGACGGCCTGGGAATAGGCAAGGTGCACCTGATCGGCAACTCCATGGGCGGCGCCACGGCGCTGAACTTCGCGCTCGAGTACCCGGACCGCCTGGACAAGCTGATCCTCATGGGCCCGGGCGGCCTGGGGCCGAGCCTGGTGCAGCCGAACCCGCAGGAGGGCATCAAGCGGATGATGCGCCTGTATGCCCAGCCGACCTGGGAGAACTTCAACGCCATGCTCGAGGTGTTCGTGTTCGACCAGAACGCGTTGACCGAAGACCTGCGCAAGGGCCGCTGGGCCAACATCGAGGGCAACCTGCGGCATCTGGAGAACTTCGTCACCAGCTTTCAGCGCGCGTCCCTGGCCGCCTGGGATGTCAGCCATCGGGTGCCGGCGATCAAGCACCGCACGCTGGTCACCTGGGGACGCGATGACCGCTTTGTGCCACTCGACCACGGCCTGAAGCTGATCAACCTGCTGCAGGACGCGCAGCTGCACGTGTTCTCGCGCTGCGGGCACTGGGTGCAGTTCGAGCACGCCGCGGCCTTCAACCGTCTGGTGCTGGATTTCCTGGCGCATTGATGATGCAGTGACAAAAAATCCGGGCGGCACGGTGCTGCCCGGTACCCGCCAGAGGCTGCGACAGACGGCCCCGGCAGTGTCTCCTGGAGGAGATGTGCCCATGAACAGTCCCGCGAACCTGAACCCGCGGCCGTTCGCGCCGCGCTATCCGCAGCTGGGCACCGGGCCGGTGCCGGTCAGCTCGGCGGTCGACCCGGCGTTCTTCGAGCTGGAGCGCGAGCGCATCTTTCGCGGCATGTGGGTGAACCTGATCCTGCGCGAGGAGGATCTGCCCAAGCCCGGCGACTATTTCGTGCGCTACCTGGAAGCCCAGGACGCCTCCATCCTGGTGGTGCGCGGCGATGACGGCAAACTGCGGGCCTTCCACAACGTCTGCACGCACCGCGGCAACCAGCTGGCGGAGGAGGGCGCCGGCCATTGCAAGGGCTTTCAGTGCAACTTTCACGGCTGGACCTTCGACACCCGCGGCCGGCTGGCCTTCGTCACCGACGAGCAGCGATTCCACAACCTCGACAAATCCGCCCTGGGCCTGCCGGCGGTGCACCTGGATACCTGGCGCGGATTCATTTTCGTGAACCTGGCCAAGCGACCGGCGCAGACGCTGGAGCTGGCCATGGCCGAGTTCAACCAGGACCTGAAACCGTTTCCGTTCGAGCAGATGGTGCTGGCAGGCCGCTACCGCTACGCCGTCAATGCCAACTGGAAGGTGACCATGAACGCCTTCCAGGAGTCCTACCACGGTGCCTTCGTGCACAAGCTGTCGGTCGGCCAGTGCATCAGCCCGGAGGATCCGTACCTGGCCGTGCAGCGCATCAAGCTGCAGGAAAACGGCAACCAGTCGGTGTCCGTCCACCTGGCGCCGCACGACCTGAGCCCGGCCGAGAAGCTGGCCTTCGGTTTTGGTGCCACCTTCACGCAGGGCGGCGAGGCGGCGCAGGCGTTTCCCGGCACCGCGCAGGCGCAAGTGCGCGACTGGGGCTTCGACCTGAACATCATTTTTCCGTACTCGCGCATCAACGTCGGCGCCGGCTGGTATTACGTGGATGCCTTCTGGCCGGTCGCGCACGACAAGACCGTCTACGAGCTGGCCTATTACTTCCCGATGCCGCAGCGGGCATCGGAAATGATCAGTCAGGAATACAGCAAGATCGTGCTGCGGGACCTGTCGCGCGAGGACCTGGCCACCAACGAGGCCACGCACCGCTCGCTGCGCTCCGGCGCGATCCGCCAGATGATGCTGTCGGACCAGGAAATTGCCGTGCGCCACCTGTACCACACGGTCGCCGCCCGCTGCGGCAAGGAGCTGGCGAAATGAGCGCCGCGACCGCGTTGCCAAAGCCGTTCGCGCACCTGGAATCCTGGCTGTCCTTTGCGCTGCCCAGCGAAGACGCACGCATGCGCCGCCGCCTATCGGCCTCCATGGACGAACTTGTCGGCCTCTACCGGGCGCTGGTGGAGGAAATGCCGGCCATCGCCGCGCATCTGGATCAATGGCCGCTGGCTGAACTGCCGGCCGAGCAAAAGCCGCTGCTGTACCTGGCGCTGTCGTTCATGGAATCGGCCATGGCCGTGGAGGCCTTCCACCAGCCCGGACCGCCGCATGCCACGACACCCGAGAGCATGGTGGTGTTCCCGGGGCGGGCCGAGGCGATGTTGAATCCGGGAAACACCTGAATCATTCAGCGTTTCCCGCAGCGCCGGCCGCAACAAGGCATCAAAAAACTGTAGGAGCCCGGCTATGCCGGGCGATATCGCGCAGCGAAGCTGCGCTCCTACAAAGTTATTCACAGTTTGGCGGGCCGCCGCAGGCCGGGCGTGCGTTCCCGTTCCGCGCGCCAATTCGCGAGTCGCTCAGACGTCCCGCTTGAGCTCGTAGGACTGCAGGCCGGGCTTGAACTCGCGCTTCTTGAACGACACCAGCGCCGTGCGCACCCAATCGTCGTTGGTCTCGCGGGACAGTTCCCACATCTTGGCCATTTCGTAGTCGATGGCGGCCTCGAAGTCCATGTCCAGCACCTTCTCGTAGACCTCCTTGGTCTTGCCGAGCACCACGCGGCCCAAGCGGGTCAGCAGCTTGACCACGCGGTCGGTCTCGGCGTCCAGCTGCGCCAGCGGCACCGATTTGATGGCGTAACCCAGGTCGTGCGCCTGCTTGCCGGTGAAGGTCTCGCCGGTCAGGGCGTAGTAGAGGGCCTTCTTGCGCGAGGGCATGTTGTTGGCGTAGGCCCAGGTGGTGCCGCCGCCGGGGAAGATACCGAAGTTGATTTCGGACAGGCCCCAGGTCGACTCGTCGGCGGCGATTACGATGTCCAGCACGCCGGCCAGCGCCATGCCACCGCCAAAGCACCAGCCGTTGACCTTGCCGATGGTGACGGCGGAGATTTTCTTGATGCGCGTGAACCAGCCGAACGCGTTGTTGTTGATCTCGGCCATCAGTTCGGGCTTGTCGAACGGCTCGAGGAAGCACTGTTCCAGGTCCATGCCGGCGCAAAACGCGTCGCCCGCACCGGTCAGCACGATCACCTTGCAGCGGGCCTTTTCGATCTCGTCCAGCACCTTGCACATTTCCGCATGCAGGGTGGGGCTCATGCAGTTGCGTTTTTCCGGCCGGTTGAAGGTGACGTAGGCGGCGTTGTCCCGGATGTCCAGCAGGACGGTCTGATAGGTGCTCATGGTTCTCCTTCCATCTTGTCGTTGATAAAGGCGGGCGATCGGCGCTGCCCCGGCGTCGGCGATACGCACCGTTTTCCAGATGCGCTACCGCGTCGCTAATTTAACATTCGTTTAAGTTCCTTCGCGGGGCGAAAACCGCTTGCGCGCCCCGGTGGGCAGGTCTATAAGAGCCAGAGGCTGGGTCCGGGTTCGCCGGGTCCGGGCTGGCCGTTTACTTGCGGCCGGCAGTGCACGAGGCGCTGCGACAAGTCCATGGAGGATGCCGACCACTGAAGCTTATAAACACCCGGAGGAGAGACATGGACCAGACCACCAGCCACCCCACCCACACCGGCCTGATGGACTTTCGCGCCTGGCTCAACGAGCTGGAGCGCACCGGCCATCTGGTGAAAATCGCCGACGAGATCGACCCGCAGACCGAAGCCGGCGCCATCATGCGCCTGGCCAACGAGCGCCAGTCCCCGGCGCAGTGGTTCACCAATCTGAAAGGCGCCATGCCCGGTTCGAGCCTGCTGGGTGGGCCGTTCGCCACCAAGGAGCGCATCGCCGTCGCCTTCGGCCTGCCGCCGGACACGCCGTATTCAGTGCTGACCGACGTGTTCGCCGATGCCCTGCACGGCAAGCGCATCAAGCCGGTGGTCGTACCGACCGGCAGCTGCCAGGAAAACGTGCTGCTGGGCGAGGCCGTGGACCTGGACCTGCTGCCGGTGGCCAAGCTGCATCCGCAGGACGGCGGGCCGTACATCGGCACCCTCAACATCGGCGTGTGCAAGGATTTCGACAGCGACTGGGTGAACTGGGGCACCTACCGCGGCATGAAGCACGACAAGAAGAGCACCGGCCTGTGGCTGGGCCCGCTGAACCAGGGCGGCCAAATCCTCAAGAAATACCGCGCCGCGGACAAGGTAATGGAATACGCCATGTTCTTTGGCGGCGATCCGATGCACAACATCGTGGCCTCATCCAGCGTGCCGCCCGGCGTGTCGGAAGTGGACGTGGTCGGCGGCATTCGTGGCGAGCCGGTCAAGCTGGTCAAGTGCAAGACGGTGGACCTGTACGTGCCAGCGAACGCCGAAATCGTGCTGGAAGGCACCGTCAGCCCCGGCGATGAGAAGGAAGAAGGGCCGTTCGGCGAGTACCCCGGTTACGTCGTTTCCGGCACCAACGCCCGGCCGGTGTTCCGCCTGACGGCGCTCACCTATCGCAACAACCCCATCCTGCCGGCCACCTGCCTGGGCGTGCCGGTGGACGACGCCGTCATGTGGGTGCTGGAAGTCGCCGCCAGCGTCAAGGAAGCCCTGCGCGCCAAGGGCGTGCCGATCATCGACGTGGCGGTGCCGGAATTCAGCGGCTGTCACGCGGTGGTGGTGTCCACCAAGACGCCGTACGCCGGCATTCCGCAATTGATTTCGAGCATCAGCTGGGCCGACCGCAACGCCAGCTACTTCCCCTACGTGATCGTGGTGGACGAGGACATCGACCCCTGGAACCTGGGCGAGGTGTTCCACGCCATGTGCACCAAGTGCAACCCGGTGCGCGACATCCACGTTTATCCCGGCCACGTCAACAGCCCGCTGACGCCCTACATCGCCGGCCATCCGCTGCGCGAGCTGGGCGCCGGTGGCGGCAACGTGCTGCTGGATTGCACCTGGCCGATCGAGTGGAAGGCCGAGCAGCGCCCGCACCGCCTGGCCTTCAAGAACACCTATCCGGAAGCGATCAAGGACAAGGTGCTGGCCAACTTCGCCCGCTGGGGCTTGCAGCGATAGAAAAAATGGGTCCCGGCTGTGCCGGGCGATCATCGGACTGTAGGAGCCCGGCTGTGCCGGGCGATCAATCGCGCAGCGAATCTGCGCTCCTACAAGTTATTCACAGGTGCCGGGCGCTGAAAAATCCAGGATGGATTCATGCAGCGCTTCCCCAGGCGGTTTCATCGCTTCGTAAACGGCGGGCGGGGCAGGGATGTCCGGCCCGTTTTTCCATCTGGCGGGGTGCTGATGTCGCGCCACGCTCAGGGTTCCCAGTCCACCCGGTGATGGTGCAGATACGCGTCGACCGCGGCGCCCAGCGTGGGGTAGAAGTTCTCGGCGCCGAAGCGCTCGAACAGCTCGAAGCGCTTCAGCTTGTCCTTGACCGGATCCTTCATTTCGGCGAAACGCAGTTCGATCCCCGACTCGCGCAATGCCTGTTCGAGTTCGACAAGCATGTCCGCGGCCGTCACGTCGACGCTGGTGACCGGCTCGGCGGACACGATGATCTGGCGCACCGGCGTCGGCGATTGCGCAATCGCCTCCAGAACCCGCTGGTGGAACAACTCGGCGTTGGCGAAGAACAGCGGCGCGTCCCAGCGGAACAGCACCAGGCCGGGGATCAGCCGTGCGTCCGGGTAGCGCCTGATGTCGTGGTAGCCGCGGATGCCCTCGACCCGGCCCAGCACCGCGTGATAGGGCCGCCAGCCGTCCCACAGAAACTCGATCACCGCGACGATGATGGCCAGGCCGATACCCGGAATCACCCCCAGCACGGCGACGCCGACGAAGCAGGCGATCGACAGCCAGAACTCCCAGCGCTGGATGCGAAAGATGCGGCGCAGATCCCGAAATTCGAACAGGCCGATGGCCGAGGCGATCACCACCGCTGCCAGTGCGCTGTGCGGCAGGTGCCGCAGCAGATCCGGTGCCAGCACCAGCAGCGACGCAACGGCCACGGCACCGACCACGCCGGTGAGCTGGGTTTTCGCGCCCGCGGCCTCTGCGACCGGGGTACGCGAGGAGCTGCTGCTGATCGGGAATCCCTGGCACAGTCCGGCGGCCAGATTGGCGGCGCCCAGGCCGATCATCTCCTGGTTCGGATCGACCCTGGAGTGGGTCTTTGCGGCATAGGCCCGCGACAGGACGCTGGTGTCGGCGAACGCCACCATGGCCACCGCGCAGCCACCGATCACAACCTGACTCACGTCGGCGAGGCGAATCCACGGCAGCGTCAACGATGGCAGACCCGGCGGCAGTGGGCCTAGCACACTCACGCCGCCGCCGTGGTCCAGACCCAGCACACCGACCGCGACGGTCGCGCCCACGACCGCGATCAGGAGTCCCGGAACCGCCGTGAATCGCTTCAGCAGCAGGATCGTCCCCAGCGTGCCGGCGCCCACCGCAAACGTGGTCCAGTCGGTTTTGCCGTCCAGCACCGCCTGACCGATGCGCACCACATCGAGCACCTGCCAGGCGCCGTCGATCGAGAAGCCGAACAGCGTCGGCAGCTGGCTGACCAGCACCGTCAGCGCGATGCCGTTCATGTAGCCGTAGCGGATCGGCTTGGACAGCAGCTCGGTGACGAAACCCAGGCGCAGCACCCCGATCAGGATGCACACCAGTCCGGACACCACCGCCATCATGCTGGCCAGCGCCACCGCGCGCAGCGGGTCGCCGCCCGACAGCGGCAACACAACCGCCAGAATCACCGGCGCGAGGGACGAGTCCGGCCCCAGCACCAGAATGCGGCTCGGACCGAACAGCGCGTAGACCAGCAGCGGGACGATCGTGGCGTACAGACCGTAGATTCCCGGTACGCCCGAGGCCACCGCGTAGGCGATCCCGACCGGCACCAGCATCGTCGTCAGAACCAGCCCCGCCATCACATCGTGTGGCAGCCACGCAGTTTCGTAGCGACTCAGGGTCTGCAGTCCGGGCAGCCAGCGTGTCCAGCGACTCACGATTCTCCTTGTGGACGAACCCCGCCCCGTTGCGGGCAAGCATGGTAATCGCTGCACGCCGGATCCGCCGCCAGCCATTCCCTGCGCGCCAAATCGGAGTGCGTCTGTTTCACGGCCTGCGGCGTGACACCACCGCGTATCCCATACGACCGGTCAAGGTTCACGAGGGCAGGATTGGATTTCCCAGTACCCGCCACCTGGACAGACTTGGTAGGAGCGCAGCTGCGCTGCGCGATGATCGCCCGGCGGAGCCGGGCTCCTACGGTGCGTGCAATATGGCGAAGCCCCCGTTGCACCGAATGGAGCCATCATACGGCGCACGCCCTGCGGTTATGGCGCCCTGCGCGGGCTGTGGTCAGGTGGCGCTTGCCGTGAAAGTAGATGTATCTTTTCACCCATCGAGCCTATGCGCGATCGGTACGCAGGCTGAAGTGCTTCAGCCGGAGACGATCGCGAAGCTGATCAAACAGCCTGGGCAGCCGGGGCACCGAAGGATCGGCAGGAGCAGCGTTCATGTATAGGCCCAGCTTATCGGACATGGTGAACGTTATGAATCATGAGGTTGGCACATGACGCCCAAGTTATCGGACGTTTCTGATAACACTGTTACTCCGACATTTGTCGGATAACTTACGTTAGCGCTATATACAAATGATCGAGATATTCGAAAATTTTGGCGAATTGCTAGACGAGCGATTTGAGCTTGGGGTGGTGACGACAGAGCTTGGATTCAAGAATCAAGTGCAACACGATTTGAGAAATTGGCGATTTCTTCGGCCATGGCTTCGTCCGGTGTTCTCCAGTCCAAGGTTTTTCGAGGACGGCCGTTCAGAAGCCGGGCGATGTCGTTGAGCGCGGTCTGGCTGACCTCGGACAG